>RDXK01000083.1 GCA_004292605.1 Bacteroidota bacterium | reverse complement strand
AGTGCTAGGGGTGGCAGGTTTAATTTATTTACGTATTACCTTGTTAACACCACTTTCTATTACACTAGGACTGAACGATTTTTGGCTGCAAGGTTTTACCTATGTAATGGCGGTAATTTCCGCGGCATTTATACTGGTATACTATAACTTATCGGCCCTTGCCAAAATTGTACACCAGTTACCCTGGGTTAGAAAGTACGGGTATTTAATTGAGGCCGTGGAGCATTTTAGTACAGGGGAACTTACCCGGTTTTTATCGTTATCGCTGTTTAGGTACATTGTTTTTACGGTACAGTATTTGCTTCTATTTAAGTTATTACAGGTACAGCTACTTTGGTGGCAAGCTGCTAGCATGGTAAGTGTATTTTTTTTGGTGCTAGCCGTATTGCCTACTATACCCATAGCAGAGTTAGGTATCCGCGGCGAAACAAGTTTGCAATTGTTTGGGTTGCTTACTAAAAACTCATTGGGTGTGGTAGCTACGTCTACCGCTGTTTGGGGAATTAACATTATAGTACCTGCTATTGCCGGTAGTTTATGTATTTTAGGATTTAAGTTATTTAAGAAGCCAGATAATGATGATACGTAGAATTTTTTTAAGTGTGCTAGCAGTAGCCAGTGTGCTGCGTACCAGTGCAGGCGACGATTTTTGCGGTATTCGAAACACCGCATTTTCCTCCGGTGAGGTAATTAACTATACCATTTTTTATAATGTGATTGGCATTTTTGTAAATGCCGGTTCAGCAAGTTTTACTGTTAATACTACTACCTACAACCAAAAGCCAGCTTACCATGTGGTAGGTTTAGGCACTAGCAATAGTAGTTACGATTGGATTTTTAAAGTACGGGATGTGTACGAAAGTTATTTTGATACTGCCACCCTGCAGCCATACAAATTTTCTAGAAAAGTGAGTGAGGGCGATTTTAAAATGCAGGAAACGGTAGATTTTAATCAAAAAGCAAACACAGCCGCCTCCGATAAAGGAGTTGTAAAAGTACCCAACTGTATACAAGATGTGTTGAGTGCCATTTATTATGCCAGAAATATTGATTTTAATAAATACAATGTAAACGATAAAATACCGCTGACCATGTATTTAGATAACCAGGTGTACGATTTGTATATCCGTTATTTAGGCAAGGAAAAAATTAAGACAAAATATGGCAAGTTCAGAGCCATAAAATTTAGTCCGCTACTTATAAAGGGAACTATTTTTGAAGGTGGCGAAAAAATGGCCGTTTGGGTAAGCGATGATGCCAACCATATACCTCTGCGTATTGAAAGCCCTATAGTAGTGGGCAGCGTAAAGGTAGATATGATGGGTTATAAAAACTTACGGTATCCACTTAGTTCGTTGGTGAGCTGGTAAAAAGGATTTACACCTTTACATAAATCTTTTTCTTATCCATCCAGAAGCAGATGGCCCAGTAAAACGCTATTAAAATAAGGGCGTATAGCAAACTTCCTTTGCGTAAATCGGCCGAAATAGGTTTGCACACATATTCGTACAGCCAACCAAAGGCACTTGTATAAGCTTGTTTACCCGTTTCTGCGTTAATACCGTTCGGTATTCGCAGTAAGGCTACCAGCCTAGGTAGCAAACCGCTCAATACAAAAATAAATAGCGGGTTTTTGCCAAATACATCAAAAAAGCGAGTAAAAGCACCACGCTTGCCTTGAAACTCTATCCAATAAATGCAAATGCCCAAGGTAGCAATAGCCAAACCGCTTGTGTATAGTACATAGCTGCTGCTCCATAATTTTTTATTGATAGGGAAACTCATATCCCACAGGTAACCGCCCACCATTAGTACAATGGCTGCTACAAAAAGCTGACTAAGCATTTCATAGTTTTTGCCTTTTTGCTGAATATATTGACCTA
>RDXK01000151.1 GCA_004292605.1 Bacteroidota bacterium | reverse complement strand
ACTAGTGGGTGGGTGTGCAAGTATTGAGCTAATACGGCTGCATTTTTACAATGTTGGTTCATACGTAGGCCCAAAGTTTTAATGCCTTGGTTTAGTAAGTACGCATCAAAAGCATTGGAATTACCGCCTAATAGGCGGTGCCATTTGGTGGCCTTGGTACGCATAAACGTAGTATCCTTTCCTAGTAAAATACCGCCAATAGCGGTGCCGTGGCCATTTAAAAATTTGGTAGTGCTATGGAAAACAAAATCAATACCTGGGTAGGCAAAAGGCTGCTGTAAATAGGGTGTGCAAGTGGTATTATCTACACTTACTTTTACTTGGTATTGCTGTGCCAATAAACCTATTTCTTGCAAGGAAATACACTGTAGGGTAGGGTTGGCCGGCGTTTCAATATGTATGAGTTTTATATGCTGGTGCTTTTGTAAAGCAGCTTCTACCGCTCCCGGAATTTGCATATCTATAATGATGGCTTCAATACCGGCTTCTGCTAAAATTTTGTGTAGAAACTCATGGGTTCCACCATAGAGCGATTGATGCGACAACACCGCGTCGCCCTGACTTAATGTGCTTAAAAAAAGTGTACTCATGGCAGCTTGGCCGCTACTATGTAGTAAAGCTTTTAGTTCCAAGGGTTGGCCATCGGCGGTTTGTAAACCAAACGCTTCCAGTGCCGCTATTTTTTGTTCTACTTCCGCAAAATTAGGATTGCTCCATCGAGTATAAATATGGCCCGGTTTTTCGCCGGCAAATTTTTGCATTCCGTCATCGGCATCACTAAACGAGAAGGTAGATGTAGCGTATATGGGGTTTACATGGGCATGTAAACCATCCGGCTGTAGCGTTTGTAGGGCAGTGGTATTAAAGCCCAACTGTTTTTTTTGCATCTGTGAATGTAAAAAAAACACCCATACAAATAGCATGGGTGTATACGTTTTGCGGTAGGTAGCCGTTTTATTTCAATAAGTTGTGTTTATCTAAAAGTCTATCCACCCGTATCAAAAGCTCTCTTGGTATAATTGGCTTTTTTAAATAATCATCTACACCCAATTTAAAGCTATCTATCACCGTGGTTTCATTCGTGATGGCTGACAGTACTATTACAGGTATTTTTTTGGATGTTTTAGTTTTTAGTTTATTCACCAAATCTAATCCACCAATAAAGGGCAGCATTAAATCGGTAATTAATAAATCTATATCTACTTCTTGTTCTATCAAAGCAGCCGCCTCTTTACCATCTTTGGCAATAATGGTATTGTAACCGTACTGCCCAAAAATATATTGTAGCGTATTTAAGAAGAGGATATCATCCTCCACAATCATAATTGTATTCATGTTTCTAGGGTTGGCGCAAAATTAACAGCTAATGAGTCTATTATGTTTTTTTATAATTAATTTACGGTTAAAACCTTGTTGTTAATAGCCCCAGTGTAGTAGCGTGGCTCCCCAAGTAAACCCACCACCAAAAGCCGCTAATACTAACTTATCGCCTTTGTTGAGCTTCTGTTCCCAATCCCATAGGCACAGGGGTAAAGTGGCAGCGGTAGTATTACCATATTTTTCAATATTTAGCATTACTTTTTCCATGGGTAAGCCCATTCGTTCCGCTGTGGCGGTAATAATTCTCATATTGGCTTGGTGGGGTACTAACCATTGTATATCGTCGCCAGTAAGGTTATTGCGTTGTAGTAGTTCATAGCTTACATCGGCCATGCCCGCTACCGCATATTTAAACACGGTTTTGCCATCCTGGTACACAAAATGTTCTTTGGCGGTTACTGTATCTATCGATGCTGGTTTTACACTTCCACCCGCTTTCATATGTAGGTAATGGCGGCCCTCCCCGTTCGATTTTAAGATACTGTCTTGTATACCCAATCCATCGTGGTTAGGCTCCAATAAAACAGCACCTGCACCGTCGCCAAAAATAATGCAAGTAGCTCTGTCGGTATAGTCAATAATAGAGCTCATTTTATCTACACCTACTACTAAAACACGTTTGTATCTGTTGGTTTCTATTAAGCTAGCTCCCACGTTTAAAGCGTATAAAAAACCGCTGCAAGCGGCTGCTAAATCAAAGCCCCAAGCATTGGTAGCCCCCAATTTATCCGCTATTACATTGGCCGTGGCCGGAAAAACCATATCAGGTGTTACAGTGGCACAAATAATTACATCAATATCGGTAGGCTCCAATTGCTTTTTCGTAAGTATTTCCTGTATTGCCGGTACAGCCATATCGCTAGCACCAAGGCCGGGTGTATTTAATATTCTGCGTTCACTAATACCGGTTCTAGTAAGTATCCACTCGTCGGTGGTATCTACCATGGTTTCAAGAATTTTGTTGGTGAGTTTATACTCAGGTACGTACCCACCTACTGCGGTAATGGCGGCAGTTATTTTTTGCATGGTTTATCCAAAATTTGCGGCAAAAATATTGTTTAATAGCTTATATGTATAAAAAAAGAGTTGCCACCCCGTGGGGCAACAACTCTCCTAAAAGCTAGCAAGTTAGCGTTATTTGGGTTCTAAGGCCTTTTTAATTCTATCTGCTAAATCTTGTAAATGATACCTCGTCATGCTATCACTGGTTTTTACAATGGCCGCATTAATGTCGTTGCGTAATTGTGTTAAATGTCCACGTGCTGCACTAGATACGTCGTTCGTTTTTGAACTTGGTCCGCCAAAGCTTATGCTAAATCCGCCTATGTTTTGTGGCGGTGTGCTGTTGGTAGGTAATAAGTTGGCCAAATTATCTACATACGCTTTTTGTAAATTTCTACGGTAAGCATCGATGGTTTTACCACTCGCAAGTTCGCCCCAAACACCTTTTTTAGCATCGTCTAGTAACTCTACTAATTGGTAGGTGCTGCTGCCAAAACGTGCGTTAATTTGGGCTACTCTGCTTAAACGGCTGCTGCTTAATAAACCACCTAGGGTGCTTATTTGAGCATTGTTTACATCATCGCCATTGCTTGGGTTCGAGAATTTGTTAATCACCTCTTTGTTCATTAACCAAGTAGGTGTTTCAAATAGTTGTTTGTTTAAAAACAACACTGCTTCTTTTTGTATGGCTTTTGGTGTGGGCTCATACACATCGCCTTTTTCTTCTACGCTTTTAGGCGTTTCGTATACACCACCTACGTTCTTTAAAACGTGGCCCATGTAGCGGCGGAACTGTCCTAATACTTGGCCATACATTTCCTGTAGGTTATCGTATTTATCGCCTTCCTCTTTAGTCCACTCAGGTAGTTTAGGCAAAATGCGTTGTAAGTTTTTAATACCATACTCACTTGCTTTCATGCTGTTATCGCCCAAATCCTCGGTTTGTGAGCGTGGGTCGGTAGGGTTGGTTTCGGTACCAAACCACAAGCGTGGGTTTTTGCCAATTCTATCTATAATCCACTGATTGGTTATCTTCTTGTCTTCCTCAGCGTTTTTGGCAAAACTGTGTTTGTAACCCCATTCTATAGCCCACAAATCGTAATCGCCAATTCTTGGGAACAAGCCTTTTTGTGTGATATTATCTTCTGGCTGAGCTACATAGTTAAAGCGAGCATAATCCATGATAGAGGCTGTGTGGCCGTTGGCTTCTACCCAAGCTTTATCGCGTAATTTTTCTACAGGGGTTCTGCTACTGCTACCCATATTGTGGCGTAAACCGAGGGTATGACCTACTTCGTGCGACGATACAAAACGAATTAATTGACCCATTAACTCATCATCAAATTTCATTTTGCGGGCAGTAGGGTCTACAGCGGCAGTTTGCACCATATACCAATCGTGTACTAGTTTCATAACGTTATGGTACCAGCCTATATGACTTTCCAATATTTCACCACTTCTAGGGTCGTGTACATTAGGGCCGTAGGCATTAGGTATATCCGATGCAAAGTAGCGAAGCACAGAAAAGCGAGCATCTTCCAAACTCATAGTGCTATCGGCACTTGGCCATTCTTTACCCATGATGGCATTTCTAAAACCAGCTTTTTCAAACGCTTTCTGCCAGTCGTTAATACCTGCTATTAAATAAGGTACCCATTGTTTTGGTGTTGCAGGGTCAATGTAGTAGATGATGGGTTTAATGGGTTCCACCAGCTCACCACGTTTGTATTTCTCTACATCTTCGGGTTTAGGTTCCAAGCGCCAGCGTACAGCAAACACATTATTTTCTACTTTTTGTTGATCGTCTGAATACACCGTAAAGTCATCTGCAAAATAGCCTACACGTGGGTCAAAAAACCTACGTTCCATAGGTACTTTGGGTAGTAGTAAAAAGCTTGTGTTCATTTCTAGCGTTACTGCACCAGCACTATTGGCGGCGGGTAAGTTGGCAGTAGGAAAAGGTGATGGAGTGGGTGCTCCGAAACCGAAACTTGGCGAGGCCGAAAATGTTTTCACGGTGCGTACCTCGGTGTTTATAGGGAAGGTTTTAATGGTTTGAATGTAGCTACGGTCCATAGCTAAACCACCTAAATTTAAACGGCGTTTGGCGGCCGGGCTAGCACTTACCACTTGGTTATCGCCTCTAAAAAAATCGGTAACTTCTATTAATACACTGGTACTATCTTTTCCCAAGGCTTTAATGTCGAAGGCGGCACCAATCGGGTCAAGATAACTGTTGGCAACAGCTTTGGAAATAGCATCGGAACTATCGGCTACGCTAATCACCGTTTTTACACGCATAAATACGTTGTTGTTCGGTCCTTTTTCAAAGGCTATGGTTTGCTGGTTGGCCAATTCGCCACCATACACACCACCACCACCAGCTACTTTTACATAGCGGGTAGCTACTAAAATTTCACGACCTAAAATAGAATCGGCAATTTCAAAATAATACTTGTCGTCTACCTTGTGTGTAGTAAACAAACCTTTTTTGGAAACGGCTTTGTCGGTCACCACTTCCTTAAACGCTTTGGGGCCAGTTTTAGGCGCCATCATACTTGGGGGCATTCCGCCGGCGGGTGGCTGTGCACCCGTAGCCGGTGTAGTAGGCGGTGGGGTGGTAGGCCTGTTTTGCGCCGATGATACTTGCACTTGTAAGGCTAAAGCCAATGCAAGTAAACAAAAAGGAGATTTTTGCATATTACAATAATTATTAGAGTGTGGAAATGTACTGCATAGTGGTTAACAACGGCAGAAAAATAGGTTAAATGGTTGCATTACTTGATTAATGCTGTAGCTGCGTTAACAAACCCTTGTGTATTTTTAGGAATAATATAGTGGCTTTATATAAGTGTGTAATTGGGTATTATTAGTACTAACGTATTAAGAATGAGTGAATTGTAGTTTTTTTTTCTAAATACTTGTTATTTCACTTTTTTTTTCAGTAGAATTGCCAACACAAATAATTGTTTCATTTAGATTTTTTAAAAAACTCAAAACATTGTAATCATGGCTGAGAACAAACCAGCAGCTGCAGCTGCAGCTAAGAGCACATCTAACGCTCAACACAAAAAATCAGGCAACTCAATTTCATGGATTGCTCCATTGGGTTGTATTATTTTGGGCTATTGCATTTGGAGATTTGGAATGGGAGCGAATGGCAACTTTACTACACCTGATTTAGCCGGTGGTTTTTGGCCTGCACACAAAGGCCCAACTAGTGCATTCTCTAAAATGTATGAAGGTGGTATTATTGTACCAGTATTGATTGGTTCATTATTAACCGTGTTAACATTTGTAATTGAGCGTTTTTTAACCGTAACTAAAGCTACTGGTCAGGGAAACATCAACGAGTTTATCCGTAAAGTTCAATTTAACCTTGCCAACAAAGAAATTGACAAAGCTATTGCTGAGTGCGATAAGCAAAAAGGTTCTGTAGGTAATGTAATGAAGGCTGGTTTGAAGAAGTACAAAGAAATGATTGATAATAGTGCTTTGGAAACTGAACAAAAAGTATTGAATATCCAGAAGGAAGTAGAAGAAGCTACTGCATTAGAGCTTCCTATGTTGGAGAAAAACTTAGTATTCTTATCTACTATCGCCTCGGTAGCTACCTTATTAGGTTTGTTAGGTACGGTAATGGGTATGATACGTTCTTTCTCTAAATTAGGTGAAGAAGGTGGTGGAGAAGCTGCTCGTGAACTTTCTCAAGGTATTTCTGAAGCCTTGTATAACACGGCTTTAGGTATTGGTACATCTGCCATAGCCATCATTTTCTACAACGTGTTTACTACTAAGATTGACTCAATTACCCACGGTATTGATGAAAGTGGTTTCACTTTAACACAAAGTTTTGCGGCTAACTACAAATAGTTTGTGGAATTAGCACACAAGATGCATCTAATACAGTACGAACACATAAAAATTAAAACGAATGGCAAGGCCTAAGATAAAAAGAAACAGTACCAACATAGACATGACGGCTATGTGCGACGTGGCTTTTTTGCTATTATCGTTTTTCATTTTAACTACTAAGTTTAAACCAGCCGAAGCGGTGCCAATTACACCACCAAGCTCGGTTTCAGCTCAAGTAGCTCCTAGTAAAGATGTTTGTTTAATAAATATTACCAAAGATGGTAAGGTTTTTATAGCTATCGACGATGAAGGAAAGCGTTCCGGTGTATTGAACACATTGAACACTACCCGTAATCTAGGTTTATCAAGCGGCGAAATGGCTGCTTTGGCTAAACAACCGTTCTTTGGTTCTGCATTGGCTCAGTTAAAACAAGTGGCTACTATGCCAGCTGACAAATTAACTGGCGATGTGTTACCAGGCATACCCTGCAAGGATAGCACAAACAATGAAATGATAGATTGGATGAGAGCTGTAAATAGCACTTACCAAGGACAAACATTGAACTTATTAATGAAGGGCGATAATACTAGTAAGTACCCAGCATTTTCTAACGTGATTAAAGCTTTGAAAAAGAATGATTTCTTGAAGTTCCAAATGGTTACTAACCCAGAAAGTGTACCAGCCGGAACAGAGCTTTATAACAAAGCAATGCAAGGTATTAAGCAAGCAGATTTGTAAACAATTTAAAACTACAGTACCATGGCAGAAATGGATACCTCTGGCGGCGGTGGCGGTAAAAAAGGCCCCGGCGTCAAGAAAAGTAAAAAACTTAGTACAAGGGTAGATCTTACTCCAATGGTGGATTTGGGTTTTCTATTGATTACCTTCTTCATTTTCACCACTACTATGAGTCAGCCTACGGCAATGAAACTATTCTTGCCAAAGGATGCGGAGAACCCGGATGATAATAACAAGGCGAAAGAATCCGGTGCATTAACCATTTTGTTAGGAAAAGATAATAATGTCTTTTTTTACGAGGGTATCTTAGCACCAGATGGTAGCAACTTTAAATCGTCGAACTTTACCGACATTAGAAAAGAAATTATTCGTAAAAAGCAAACCACCCCTGAAAAGGATTTTGTGGTAGTAATTAAAGCTACGAATGAAAGTACTTACAAAAATGTTATTGATATTTTGGATGAAATGACCATTAACGTAGTAAAACGCTACGCCTTGGTAGATATTTCTGAACCAGAAGATCAGGTGGTAAAACTTACTGAAGGAAGTAACGCTGCCAAATAAGATAATTAGTTTCATTACACATTAACATTGTACAACAATGGACGCAAATAAAATTTTAAACGCCGATGTTCTAGACATCATTTTTGATGGTAGAAATAAGGAATATGGTGCTTACCAATTGCGTAAAACCTACTCTAAAAGGCTGGTGATAGCTATGGCCTCCATGATAGGTATTTGTTTACTAATTTTCGTGGGAACTGTAATTGCCAACATTGCTGGTAAAGACAAGAAAACAGAAATTTTAGTGCAAGACGTGTCCTTGGAAGACATTAAGCAGGAGGAGAAAAAGCCTGAAACGCCGCCTCCACCTCCGCCTCCAAAACAAGATCCTCCAAAAATTGAGATCACCAAGTTTACACCTCCAAAAATTGTAAAAGATGAAGAGGTAAAACCTGAAGATGAAATTAAAGAGGTAGAACAGTTAGAGGATACCAAAATTGGTACCTTTAACCAAGAGGGTGTTAAAACAGATGTAGTAGCACCACCGGTAGAAGAAAAAGGTACAGGTGCAGTAGCTGCCCCACCAGAAGAAGATTATAACGCTGAGTTTAAAACAGTACAAATTCAAGCGAAATTCCCAGGTGGTGACGGCGAATGGCGTAGATACCTTGAGCGTAACTTAAACCGTGACTTACCAGTAGAAAATGGTGCCCCAGCTGGTAATTACACAGTAGTAGTATCTTTCCTAGTAGATAAGGAAGGTAATATTTCTGAAGTAAAAGCCGACAATAACCCTGGGCACGGAACTGCGGAAGAAGCTGTACGTGTAATTAAGCGTGGCCCTAAGTGGACACCAGCCGTACAGAACGGTAGAAACGTAATTTACCGCCAAAAGCAAAGTATTACTTTCCAAGTAGCGGAAGAATAATAGACAGGTTTTTTAGAGAAAAGCGTCGCAGTTTTGCGGCGCTTTTTTTATGCCTAAATCATCGTAAGTAGCTGTAAATCATTAACAAATAGTTGGCATATTATTGTTATGTAAAAAGGGGTGTTGCTGTCTCTCATTGGTATAAAAACCAACAATATGTACACAAACAACTCCACCCAAAGTCAGCCGTATTTAGAGCTGCTATTTGCCAACAGAAACAAAGCTTATGGTGCTTATGAGCTACGTAAACACTATGCAAAAAGGTTTTTTCTTGCCATTTCTACCACCACTTTTTTGGCACTGAGTACCTTATTAATAGGTAAGTATTTTCAACAGTGGCAAGATGATGTTCCTGTGCAGCCGCTGGTAAAAGACATTGTGCTCGAAAGTTTACCCGTTCCTGAGCAAGAACAAGAGAAGCCCGCGGCACCTACTAAACCAAGTAGCCAAAAGCTATTTGAGCGACAATTTGTAACACCTACCATTGTACGAAATAGTGAGTTTGATGAGGCGGATACGGTACCCACTATCGACGATTTAGCCGTTGCTACCATCGGAGGTGCAAATACAGATGGTGATACAGTCCTTGGAAATATAGTAGTTACCCCTGGGGATGGTTCTGGTAACGGTGGTGGTTCTACCGACGGTGATGGCGATGAGCCAGCTAACAATTTTACGGCCGTAGAGCAAGGGGCTAGCTTTCCCGGCGGAGCGGCAGCTTGGGCACGCTACCTAGAGCGAAATTTGAATAACAATATTCCTATAGATAACAATGCACCTGAAGGTACCTATAAAATTGTTCTCAGTTTTTGGGTGGATACTACAGGCGCCATTTCCGAAGTGGCTGCCCTAAATAGCCCGGGTTTTGGTATTGAAGCGGAAGCCAAACGTGTGATAGCCAAAGGCCCCAAATGGTTACCTGCTTTACAAAACGGTAAAAAAGTAGCCCATAGGCAGCAGCAAAGCATTACGTTCTTAGTACAGGAAAACTAATGTTTACAGTTCGAAATGAACACGCAAGGCGTATACCCAAGACGGACCTCGGGCACTATTGTACCCGGGGTTTCTTATATACTGTACATCGGGCGAAAGCTGCACCCAACGGGCAACATCGCATTTATAATAGGCCTCCCAAATTTGCTCACGGGTATAGTTTAAAGTCGGTGCCTCGCAGATCTGATTTAGTGTTACTTCGCCACAAACTGCAATGTCTATTAGTGCCACAAAATGTACGATTGGGTTGATTACAGATACTTTACAAACTTATGATGGGCATAGCAGTACTATGCGTTTTGTAGGCCATTGGCATATTTATATACATACATAAAGGCAGGAAAGACGCAAGCAGAAATTAATCGATTGTAAGTGTCGCGTCAGGTCATCTTATTGGGCTTCAATCCATTCAAAAACTCAGTTGATGTGAGGGATTCACTCAAGCGAAACCGCCTTATGGCTTTTAACATACTTAGTATGGCTTATTCTTAATGATATTTTTTCCTAGTTGGAATGTTAATCATAAATTCCAGTATTACAGCATTAGCCCCACTTTGTGGGTTATTGGCGATTTTATATCCTACAATTACTACATTGTGCCCTATATCGTACTGTAGTGCAGGTATTACAGATGCTAGTGCATGTGTACCTGAGTACCAATCTGCAATAAAACTCAGATTTTTTGTCAAAGGTTGTTCAAATCCTAAGAGCATAGCGGTAATATTATTGGGCACCAACAACTCCATGGAATTCACTTGTTTTGTTCTAAAGCCATACGTATGTGAGGTTCCGTAGCTTAAGCCAGCGGTAAGTCGGGTTTTCGTTGTCGGCACCCTGAAGCTGTACAGTCCATAACTCCAAATTCCAAAGTTTTGTCGGTTGGTGGAGTATAAAATATTAGTTCCAGCAATAATTTTATGCTCCCAAGCAGGTACTTTCTTAAACAACTTCACAACCTTTTTTGCACCTAAACCTACCGCCATATTTTTCGACATTTCATTGTCTAGATTATTCAACGTAACGGTAAGTTCTGTGTTGCTTCCAAGTCCGTAGCACATAAAATTAAAACTGTTCCACTTTTCTGGTTTATTCCAATAGTTATACTGTGTTTCGTGGGTAAATTCCAGATGATTTTTTTCGGCAACATCGGCGCTGGGAATACCTACAATTAGTGACTGAGAGAGAAGATTCGAGTACTTGATGAGGCTAATTGTAAATACCAGTAAAGTTTTATTCATTTTGATTATATCTAAAAAGGTCGAAGAAATTAGTTTTACTTTTTATTTTTTAAAAATTCCGAATTTTAAGCCCATATGCCCAACAAGGCCCGAAAGATCGGCATTACTTAGGTTTCTATAGGTCATTGAGGTGATAACACGATAACCGGAACCAATGTTTACTCTTACATTTTTGTGTAAGTTTATTTCCAAAAGGGCAGACGGCTCGATATGGAAAAAATTAGCATCACCAAGTCTTAGATCCCCCAATTCATTATCCATTTCAACTTCGCCATACCCAAGGTATATTGGAAAAGTTAAGTGAATAATTTTTTTCGATAATACGGTGTACTCAGCGAAACCTCCCCACACCTTGTAATCCATGTAAAAGTTGCTGGTTGATTCGCTCGATGGCCTAATCTCGTTTATTGCTGTTTTAAAAAAGGCGCCCAACGAAAATTTATCTTTCAAGTTGATACCGCCACGTAAACCAAATACAGTTGTCGAAACGCAGGCCATTTTGGTGATATCAAAAGATGGTGCCAAAACAAGGCCTACATGTTTTGTATTTAATGACCCGCCCCCATTAATTAGTGTTTTCGTGGGTCTTGCCTCTTGGGCACGCGATGTTTGTACTATGACCAGTAAGAAAGAAATGCAAAGTGCTAATCTCATACGATATATTTTTTGTAATTAATTCCAACTTGCAAGAATTTGTTTATTTACACTCAGTGAGAAAGACGTACACAAAATCTCTTCATTGTGGAATTCCAAATAAAAAGTAGGCACTATTTTTATTTGATTTGTTCTGGGCCGCAAGTTACTGGCAACGGCGTTAAAATAGGGTTAATACCAGCGAAATTCAAGTATAGGTTTTGTGGAAATATTTTTGAAAAAATTTAAACAAATTCTGGCGGAGATTGTTTTATTTGCTCATGATGAGTAGTAAACAGAGCTTGGGCAACGCCTAAGTAATGTTGGAATCCCTTGGTAGTCTTGCCAGGGGATTTTTATTTTAGCAAGTCGCAAGGTTTTAAACCCGTGTGTTTTTTGAACGCAGCACTAAAATGCGATATACTGGAATAGCCTAATAACACCGATACTTCCGTTACCGACAGGGCTTTATCGTACAATAGATATTTGGCATGTTCCATTCGCTGCTGCTGATAAAAATCGAAAATGGTAGTTCCAAACAATTCTTTAAAGCCTTTTTTCAAATAACACTCATTAATGGCCACTTTTTTGGCCAGTTCCTTTATCGTAAGTGGATTGCCAATATTCTCTAGTAGAATTTGCTTTGCGTTGTAAATGCGTTCCCTGCCTGCTACATCGGCCAAAAATTTACAAGTAAACTGCTCCGGCTCCTGGTAGTTGGCTACCGTATTTAAACTAATAACTAAAATTTCATGAATACGTGCATTGATAAATATATTCTCCATAGCACCTTCATAATCGTGTTCCAGTAAATTATGAAGCAACTGTTTGCTTTTGCTCGATAAATCGAATCCCCGCTGAAAACTGGTTGGGTATTGAAACGCCAAAACCTGTTCCTGTTTGCCTTGCAACTTTACATTTTGAACAAACTGGTGTAAAAAATGGCTACTAAAATGCAGGCTGTATAAATGCATGGTGTTTTGCAGATGCTGGCAGGGCGACTGATTAACACCACATTTAGAGCAATTTTTTTGGGTGCAATGCGGTTGCCCATTGATACAAAACCTTAGTTCTAACTTGTTATTTTGAGCATCGGCACCTACTTGGTATACCAAAAGGGCAAATTCTGGTACAGGCATTTTATTATCCATTACATATTGCCGTATGGTGTAGTAATTACTACCCGGCATATGCTGTTCCTTTACCTGCAATAGCGGAAAGTGACTATCAAAAAATTTTTCACCTTCCCAATACTGTGGATCGGTTTTTACCTGCATGGGTGCAAAAGTAATAGGCTTAGGTGTAGCAAGCATTTACTAATTGCGGAAAACTGCAATGGTTCTGCGGTTGTAAGTATGGTATATACCCCTGCTTTAGTATGGGTTTTTGCTATATACCAAAGTGTAAAGCTCCAATATATTTCCTTGTGGAACGCCTTATAAACAGTGCGGTTGAGGTTCATTGGTGGGTGCCCAATACGGCTAGATATGTGCTAAATATTGTATTTATGTATTGATAATCAACGCATTAAAAAAACCTGAAACTATTTTATGGCCGCTGCTGGGGTGTATGGATGGATTACCTTGAGCAAGTATTTTTCTGTTTTCAACTACCAAAAACTAGCTATAGTATGTTACGAGCCTATCTTTTTTTCGCCGTGTTATATTGTTCATTTACTGCATCTGCACAAAAGAATTGGTTTACTGTGTATACCGATACAGTTCAATTACTGGCCGATGCCAAATGGGTTACCAAACAATTTGAGGCGGATATTGCTCAAAACAATCCAAAACTTACCATGGGCGTAGCTACTGTGGTAAATACAACTCCCTATCTTATTTTTTACGATGATAGAAACAATTCTGCCAACTTGCCTAATTGGTCGGAAGTAATAGCACCGCAAAAGCAATTTTTTTATCAAGTGGCCGGTAGCGAAGCCAATGGCAAAGAGGTATTTGGCTTGTTTTTTAATGGCTTCTACTTAGCCCATGAGTTGGGCCACGCCGTGCAGGAATTATCAAGTACTACCAAGCCAGCTTTATCTTTTCAAAATGAATATTTTGCCAATCAAGTAGCTATGTTGTGGTGGCGTAAACACAATAGACAAGCCGAATTGGAACGCTGCTATAACTATGCAAAAAAAATGTTGACCACCATTCCTTCACCCGTTCCGGCTAATACTACCGAAGAGGCGTTTTTTACTGCCAATTATGAGAAAGCCTCACAGGATCCTTATGTGTACGGCTACATGCAGTTTAGACAATTTATAAAGGTGTATGAAGATAAGAATTTGCCCGATTTTGACACCTTCGTAAAGGCCTATTTTGCTGGTTTAAAGAAGTAGATTTCTATATTTTTTTGGTACAGATTAGGTGGTAATTGCCCTGTTTTTTTGTAAGCTGAAACCCTAGGTGCTACCATGTATTTTTATGCGGAGAAATTGTGGAAACAGAAGGCGTATATAACCCCCTGAAACCGCTGCTAAACCCTTATATTCGCTGCTTATAACTACTAGGAATTTACAGAACGATTTTAGAACAATTATGAGCGATAAAGACTTACTACCATCCGAAAATACTACACCCAATTACGGTGCCGATAGCATACAAGTTTTAGAAGGTTTAGAAGCCGTACGTAAACGCCCCGCCATGTACATTGGCGATATTGGCGTGAAAGGTTTACACCACTTAGTGTATGAAGTGGTAGATAACAGTATAGATGAGGCTTTGGCCGGTTACTGTAAAAATATTTTTGTAACCATACACGAGGATAATAGTATTAGCGTACAAGATGATGGCCGAGGCATACCCACCGCCATGCACACTAAGGAAAAACGTAGTGCATTAGAGGTGGTGATGACGGTGCTACACGCTGGGGGGAAATTTGATAAAAACACCTACAAGGTTTCCGGTGGTTTGCACGGCGTAGGGGTTAGTTGCGTAAACGCACTAAGTACCAAACTTTTAGTACGCGTAAGAAGAGAGGGAAAATTATTTGAACAGGAATACGGTATTGGTATTCCAAAATACCCTGTACGGGAAATTGGCACGGCTGATACCACAGGTACTACCGTACATTTTTGGCCCGATGCCAGCATTTTTCAGGTAACTACCTACAACAAGGAAATTTTGGAAGGAAGGTTACGCGAATTGGCCTACCTAAACCGTAAAATTAGCATCACCCTTACCGATTTACGGGAATTAGACGAAGCTGGTGAGCCCTATAAAAACTATTTTTATAGCGAAGGTGGCATAGTAGAGTTTGTGGAAATGCTAGATAAAAATAGCAACCGCCAACCTTTACTTTCCAATACCCTATTTTTTGAAGGGCACGATGAAGCTAGCAATGTAGCCGTGGAAGTAGCCATGAGCTATAACAACGACTATAAGGAACACATATATAGCTATGTAAACAATATCAATACCATAGAAGGCGGTACACACGTAACTGGTTTTAGACAAGCCATTACCCGTGTATTTAAAAGCTATGGCGATAAAGAAGGACTATTTGAAAAAGCCAAAGTAGAAGTAGAGGGCGATGATTTTAGAGAAGGTTTGAGTGCCGTAATTAGTGTAAAAGTACCTGAGCCACAGTTTGAAGGCCAAACCAAAACCAAACTAGGTAATAGCGATGTTAGTGGTACAGTACAAACTACCGTGGCACGTAGCTTACAGCATTATTTAGAAGAAAATCCAAAAGAGGCCCGCCACGTAATTTCAAAAATTGTACTAGCTGCACAAGCACGTGTGGCCGCTAAAAAGGCCCGTGAAATGGTACAGCGTAAAACTGTATTAAGTGGTGGAGGTTTACCGGGGAAATTGGCCGACTGTAGCGAACGCGATGCTGAAAAATGTGAGCTATACTTGGTGGAAGGGGATAGTGCTGGTGGAACTGCCAAGCAAGGGCGTGATAGAAGCTACCAAGCTATTTTGCCACTACGTGGTAAAATTTTGAACGTGGAAAAAGCCATGGAGCACAAAATTTACGAGAGCGAGGAAATTAGAAATATATACACCGCTTTAGGGGTTACCGTGGGAACGCCAGAAGATCCTAAAGCATTGAATACCGTAAAACTCCGTTACCATAAGCTGATTATTATGACCGATGCCGATGTGGATGGAAGTCATATCGCTACGCTAATCCTCACCTTTATTTTTAGATACATGAAGGAGCTGGTGGAGCAAGGGTATGTGTACATAGCCCAGCCGCCTTTATACTTGGTAAAAAAAGGTAAGGAGCAATCCTACGCTTATTCCGAAACACAGCGGAAGGAATTGGTAGAAAAAATTGGCGGTGGAAAGGAAGATAGCGTAACCATACAGCGATACAAGGGTTTGGGTGAAATGAACGCCGACCAATTATGGGAAACTACGATGGACCCAGCACGCCGTACTTTAAAACAAGTAACCATAGAAAGTTTAGCGGAAGCCGATAGAATATTTAGTATGCTAATGGGCGATGATGTACCACCACGCCGTGAGTTTATAGAAACACATGCTAAATATGCAAAAATTGATGTGTAGGTGAAATCACACATAAGTTGAATATAAAAAGGACTGCTTCGCTTTGGGAAGCAGTCCTTTTTTGTGTATGACTGTTCTGCCTTTGATTTCTATGACGTAAAAAAATCTTATTTCTACAATTTTAAGCTGCTTTATTCACATAAGTTCTATCATTATTAACACAGGCTAGTACTCTTGCTAATA
>RDXK01000082.1 GCA_004292605.1 Bacteroidota bacterium | reverse complement strand
ATCTACACTATGTTCTAAATCGCCTTCGGTAAGTTTACCTAAATCTGCCATGGGGTTTAGGAGCCCTTTTTCTTTTAGGCCACCACTCATAAAAAACATATTGTTAGCAGTGCCATGGTCGGTACCGCCACTAGCGTTTTGACCTACTCTTCGGCCAAATTCACTAAACGTCATTAAAAGAACATCCTGAAAACGATTATTGGCTTTCATATCGTTCACAAATACTTCTACTGCATCGTTAAACTCTTTAAACAGTCGCTGCTGTGTGGCTTGCTGCCCTACGTGTGTGTCAAAACTTCCTAAACTTATGTAGTATACTTTGGTATTAACATCGCTCAAAACAAGCGACGAAATATTTTTAAATCCTTTACCTAATTCGGTGGCAGGATAGCTCATGCTACTGGCCTTAGCATTGGTTTTTTCGTATATATAGCCTGCACTACTTACGCTTTGTGCTAGTGTTTTGTATAAATAATCCACCGGTTTTTCATGTTCTTCCTCATGGTGCTGAGCCGCTAGCTGTTTAAATAACTTTTGCTGGCTTTGTGTATATAGTTTTTTAGGGTCTTTCACAGCTAACCCTTTTTGTGTTTTTCCTTTTAGGGTAAGGCTTAAGGTATCATCTAACTCCAAGCCTTGTGTGGGCATGGGGCAATTATTACAAGCATGGTCCAGGTACCTACCAAGCCAGCCGGTTTGCCACACTTCTGAGCTACTGCTACCGGTTTGCCAAATATCCATACTTCGGAAATGACTTCTATCGGGCTTGTCGTATCCCACCCCATTAAGTATAGCCAAATCGCCATTGCCATACATTTTTTGTAAGCCAGTTAGGGCTGGGTGCAGGGCTACATCGTCGGTAATTTTTAGGGCTTTATCTGCTTTAAACCCTATGGTAGGGCGTAGCTTTTGGTAAACATCATGAGTTACGGGAATTACGGTGTTTAAACCATCATTACCACCGCTAAACTGTACTATAATAAGTACTTTATTACCTGCGGGTACGGTGCCCAATGGCTGGCCATCAAAAGCTTTGAGCAGTTTTGGTATTAGCAGCGAGCCTGTGGCAAGGGTGCTAATTTGTAAAAAACTTCTACGCTGTATATGCATAAAATATGGATAATGAGTTTAACAAAGTTGGTATTCAGGAGTGCTCATACAAGCTATGGTGGTGCTTTGTATAAATGTTAAGCGGCTGCTAGCATCGGTATTGGCTGCTACTACAGCCGTAGTGGCTTTTTGTGTAGGTGTTACTAGTAAAATACTTTCTAGTACAGCCTGTAAATTTTCTCGGGGCACGCCATTGAATTGCTCGGCATATTCTTCCCAATTTACATTCGCTGAAATTTGCTGGCCCCTACCGTAAGCTTGTTTTTTACGTACAAAGGTTTGGGTTTCTGTTGCCGTTATTTTTCCCATTTGTACATCATCATCGCTTTTTACAGAAATATCTATAGCATCGTCGTCTTTAATCAGTTGTGGTAAACGCATTCTAAATATTAAGCTAGTACTATCTATCCAGGCTTTACCGCCGGGCCAGCCCGCTACATTGGGCGGGTAAAAAAGCAATTGCCCCATGGCACGTGTAAGTAGTAGTTGTACGGCAGGGTAATCTATCTGCATAGGCAATACCCTACGTATACCTATTAAAAGTTCTACCGGCGATTTTATTTTGCAGCCAATATTTTGGGGTGCGTAAAACCAGTCGCTAGTAAAAATATCATCCAATAGTTTTTGTATATCGTAGTTGTTTTTAAAAAATCTATCGGCGAGCCATTGCACGTGTTCTTTGTTTGGTGTGTCGTTTACAAAAAACACATATATTTTTTGGGCTATGTATTGGGCGGTTTCTTTTTTGGCTAGTAGCATATCTATCACATCGTCGCCATCAAA
>RDXK01000150.1 GCA_004292605.1 Bacteroidota bacterium | reverse complement strand
TATTAATTTGCCCTACAAAAACGGCTTAGCTCTATGCAAGGAATTTAGAGAAGCGAATGCCAATGTGCCTATTATTATGCTTACTGCCTTGGGCGAAATTCAAGATAAGGTGGATGCCTTTAACCTAGGAGCTGATGACTATATAGTAAAGCCTTTTCATTTCGATGAGTTATTTGCTCGTATAAAAGTGTTTTTGAAACGTGCCGATAACAGCAATGAACCCAAGGAAAAAATTGTGGTGGCCGATTTGGAGATAGATATGGAGAACAAAATGGTAAGCCGGGCTGGTAAAAATATCAACCTTACTGCCAAGGAGTTTGCGTTGTTGGTGTTGCTATCGCACAATAAAGGAAAGGTAATTTCCAAACAAGATATTTTAGAGAAAGTGTGGGATTTAAGTTTTGATACAGGCACCAATACCATAGAAGTTTATATAAGCTTTTTACGAAATAAGATAGATAAACCTTTTGAAAATAAACTCATACACACTAAGCCTGGTTTTGGCTACTATGTACGTGAAACGCCCCTTGTGTAAATGAACATTAAAAAAAGGTTTGGGCTGGTATTGGCTGGCTTTCTGTTTTTTATAGTGGTGCTCACCATGTTGGGTATGTTTTTTATAACCGTAAAAGGAAGTAATAACACGCCGCAGGCACGCCAATTGTTTACGGAAGTAGTACCACAGCTATTGCTTTTACTCGGAGTTTTAGGTATTTGTATTTGGGCATTTTGTAGCTATTTTGTGCGTACGGTAGTACAACCATTGAATAGTTTTAACGATCAAATGGAAGGCATTACAGAAACCAATTTGAATGCTCGTATTCCACTGAATGCTACCCAAAACGAATTAAACCGTACAGCTAAAAGTTTCAATGAAATGCTAGATAGGCTACAGCAAGCCTTTGAGTTTCAAAAAAGTTTTGTACACCACGCCAGCCATGAATTAAGAACACCTTTGGCTAGTATGCTGGCACAAACCGAGGCCGCCCTGAAACGAAATTTAACTGCTGATGAGTTCAAGCTGGTATTACAATCGCTTCGGGAAGATCAGCAGGAGATGATCGACCTTACCAACAGCTTACTACTACTATCTCAGTACGAAAAAATTACCAGCAATGAAGGCTGGCCCTTGGTACGGATAGACGAGATTTTGTACGATATCATCACAGTAATGAAACGTACGTTTACCAATATTAATATTAGCGTAGAGTTTCTGTATCTGCCGGATAATGATGTGTATTTAAGTGTTCGGGGTAACGATGCCTTACTAAAATCGGCCTTTCGAAATTTGATAAAAAATGCTTATCAATATTCCGAAGATAGAACAGTGCAAATTACCATTGAAGCCAACGAATCGTCCATCAGCATACACTTTGAAAACCAGGGTAAGCAAATTTCTGATGATGATCAGGTTCGGTTATTTATTCCTTTTTTTCGTGGCCAAAATGCACAGCGTAAAAAGGGTTTTGGGTTAGGCTTATCTATTGTAAAAAGAATCATTGTATTGCATCAAGGAACTATCGACTATACACCTATCAACACAGAAAGGAATAAGTTTAGTATTTGTTTTCTAAAGCAAGATAGTTCTCAAGCCTCCGCCGCTATAGATGCTTTACTAAATAGCCGGTAGTTTAATTTGCCGCCTTGTGGCTACAATACGTATTACAATAATGAGCAATACACAAATAACGGTTTCGGCCGTATTGGCCAATTGATATTTTTTTAGTGCTACAAAGCAAATGCCACCAATTAAACAGCTTGTAGCATAAAGCTCGCCCCGCCGTAAAATAGAAGGCTGTACACTACACAAAATATCGGCCAGTAAACCACCAAAAGTAGCGGTAATTACACCCATGATTACCGCATAAATAGGCGTGGCCCCCAAACTAAAGGCCACCTGAATACCTGCAATAGTAAACACACCCAAACCCACGGCATCGGTAATATAAATAAGCCGTTTAAAAAACACATGATTCATTTTAAAAAGGAACACAAACACGGCACTTCCTACCACAAAATACAAAGCCAAAAAATCGTTCACCCAGTTTACGGGTTGTTTGCCTAACAGCAAATCTCTTATGGTGCCGCCGCCGTAGGCCGTAACAAATGCCAACACTGCACCACCAAACACATCCATGCGGTGTGTACGTGCTTTTAATGCACCCGTAATAGCGAATGTGATGGTACCTATGATGGTAAGTATTTGAAGCAAACTCATATTTAAAAGTACGGGTTTCAGGCAATAAAAAACCGCTTCCACACGGGGCAGAAGCGGTGTATGAATCCTTTATCTTTTACTATTTGTACAGCAAATCGTAGTACTCATGTGCCATTCTATTGCTATCAAACTGATAACGCACATCCATCATACCATTTTTCTGTAGCTGGCGCCAAGTATCTTTATTTTCGTAATACATTGGGATGATTTGCTGCTCCAATATCTCGAAAATTTGTTTGTAATCATAATCATCTTGGGCATGGGTAGTCATGTTTTCATAGTCGGCCTTAGGCACTACAAAACCATTGTTACCGTGGTTTACAAACTCTGGTATCCATCCATCATCGGTACTAAAGTTTACAGCACCATTCATAGCGGCCGTCATACCACTGGTTCCACTCGCTTCTCTTGGTACACGTGGGTTGTTTAACCAAATATCCGATGCTTGTTTTAATCGTTTGCTCAAGGCCAATTCATACCCAATTAATACAGCCATGTTTTTAAAGTCTTTGCTTAGCTGCACTAAGTTGTTAAACTGTGAAATAGCAGGGTAATCTTGTGGGTAAGGCTTACCGGCCCAAATTACTTGTACTGGGTATTTTTTATTGTTTAACAAAGCCGCAAAACGTTCTCTTTCCCAAGTTAATAAATCGGCACGTTTGTAGCCTGCAAAACGGCGAGCCCATACGATGGTTAATACATTTGGGTCAAACACTTTACCTGTTTGATCGGCCACTATTTCAAAGGCTCTTTTCTTTAAGTATTGCTTTCTATCATCAAATACAGCATCGTCCTTGGCTTCCATAGCCTTGTACAATTGCTTATCGGCCCAGTACTTCCAGTTTTGAGCGTTGGTGATGCTGATGATTGGACAAATATTGGCGTGCTTACCCCACATTTGTCGGCTTACTTCGCCATGTAGTTTTGAAACGCCATTGCTCAAATGGGCAAAGCGTAAAGCGGTTAAAGAGTGGTTGAATTGGTCGTCGTGAGTACCTGTTAATCTACGTACTTCTTCTAAACTTAGGCCGCAGAAATAGCTCATTTTGTGGCACAAATACAAATCGTGTTTTTCGTTTCCAGCTTCTTCCGGTGTGTGGGTAGTAAACACCATGTGCTTACGTACCATTTCCACACTTTTAAACTTATTTAGTAAGTAGAAGGCAGAGGAAATAGCGTGTGCCTCGTTTAAATGGTATAAATCTGGGTTGAAATTTAGTTCGTCTATCAATTTTGCACCGCCCACACCTAACAAAATAAACTGAGCTACTTTGGTGGCTACGTTTGCATCGTACAATCTATGCGAAATAGTTTGCGATACATAATCGTTCTCGGGCAAATCGGTACTCAATAAAAATAACGGAGCACTATTAAAAGTAGTAGGAGCTAAGTAATAAGCTTTTACCCAAACTGGATGGTCGTGAATCAATATTTGGTATTTAATGCCAGTATCCTCTAAAAAACTAGCATTTTTTTCTATCCAAAATGGGTTCAGTGTTTGGTCTTGGTTACGGGCTTGATCGTAGTAACCATATTTCCATAAAATACCTATACCTATTAAGTTTTGGCGTAGTTCGTACGCACTGCGTAGGTGCGAACCCGATAAAAAGCCAAGTCCTCCACTGTAAATTTTTAATGGTTGGTGCACGGCAAACTCCATAGAAAAATAAGCCACTTTTTTGGCATATTTTTCATCTACCTGATACGGTACTTGAAAGTTTCTAAAATTTGTGCTTGTTTGCATGAGTTGAAATTTTGTTTTTGCTTGTGCAATAATAAGGGAATTTAGTAAAATGTATTTTTTACACAATAACCGCTTTGTTTTGGCGTGAAATAACGGTTTTTGTATGTATACCACAAGGGCATACCATTTTTTTGCTACCCTTAACGGATGGTTTTGGAAGATTTGTTTTTGGTAGCAGGCCTTACTTTTACCTTGGTATAACTTTCGTTAAATAAACATTTGATACCTCTGTAGTTACCACAAGTGCCATTTTCTTTGATGCTGATGGTATTGCCTTTAAGCGAAAAATTAAGCACACAAGCATCGCCTGTTTTTTGGTACACGGCTGTGGTAGCCGTTAGTACTTTTAAACTAGCTTTAATTTCCGCCACACAGGTTTTCTCATTTTTTTCAAAGTGCAGAAAAAAGCTGTATTCATTGGCATTTTTGCCATCTCTAATGCTGATGAAATTGGTTTTGTTTTCGCGGTAGTCGCCACTCCATTTATTCAGTTGCGGTAAGGTATCTAGCGGATTGATTATTTCTTCTTGTTTCTTTTTGTTTTCGTTGCTTTCGCTCATTACTACCATAAACTGTTTGGTACTGCTGTTATAGGCAATACTTGTACGGGTAAATAAATAAGTGCCACCGGTAGTTTGTTCCTGGCTCAGCGAAAAAGTAGGTTCTTTATTGATGCCAATAGAGTACTGGTAGTTCTCCTTCTCAGTAAGGGTATTTTTTAGCGGAAAATGTGTAACAAAATTTCCTTTCTCGTCAAATAAAAATACACCTACATCGTACTTTTTTTTATGTTGGAAAGCCAATAATATATACCACTCCTTGCCCCTTTGTATACTTCCTAAACCATGTATGCTACTTTTTTTGGAGCTAAATTTTCCGTAGTGGTGTAGGGCGGTATCGGGTATAAACTGTGCCAAAATATTTACTGCTATATCCGCCGTATCTACACGGCGTGCAATGGAGCTATCCACTAAGCTCGTAGGAATAGTAAGCGGTGTAAACGCTTCAAAAAATTCCTTTTTTGTTACAGGTGTATCACCGTTTAGCGTGGGCTTTTTGGGGTTACAGGCAGTAAACAGTAACAAAGCCGCCCAAAAGCAAAACTGTTTACCTAAAGTTAAATTACCTTCCATGGATTAAAACTAAGGCTTAGCAAGTATTTTTAGCACAAAAAGTTCCACAAATTGTTTCTAATTGGTTCACCTACAATCGAGTTATATTTAAGCCATGAATAAGGAGAGGTTGGCAAGTTTGGGCGATGTACATGAAACGGTAGATACTACTATACCCGCAAAAGGTATTAAACGTTTTTTGGCGTATGTGGGTCCGGCTTATATGGTAAGCGTAGGGTATATGGACCCCGGGAATTGGGCTACCGATTTACAAGGTGGTGCACAGTTTGGCTATAAACTTATTTGGGTTTTGTTAATGAGCAACCTGATGGCCTTGGTGCTACAGAGTTTTAGTGCTCGTTTAGGCATCGTACGTCGGGTAGATTTAGCACAGGCTAACCGACAAACCTATCCGCCTCTTATTAATTTCTGTTTGTACATTTTAGCGGAACTTGCCATTGCAGCAACCGATTTGGCCGAAGTATTGGGTATGGCCATAGGGTTATATCTATTATTTGATATGCCCATTTTATGGGGTGTGGGTATTACCGTTTTGGATACTTTTTTGTTTTTATTATTACAGCGGTATGGTATCCGAAAAATGGAAGCCTTTATTATAGTATTGGTCGCCACTATTGGAGCATGTTTTGCCATTCAGTTGCTGTTAGCCAAGCCAGATATTGCTGAAGTAAGCAAGGGGTTTATACCCACCAGTTTATCCAAAGCGGAACTATATATAGCCATAGGTATTATTGGTGCCACCATTATGCCACATAACCTGTATTTGCACTCGGCACTGGTACAAACCCGAAAAATTAAGCAAGATGTAGATGGCATAAAAAGAGCTTTGCGGTACAATTTTATTGATAGCGCTATCGCACTCAATGCTGCCTTTTTTGTAAATGCGGGTATATTGGTATTAGCAGCCACCGCGTTTTTTAACACTGGCAATACACAAGTAGCTAAGATAGAAGATGCTCATCAGCTTCTGGCTCCATTGCTAGGTAGCACATTAGCACCTATTTTATTTGCCGTGGCGTTAATTGCCGCTGGGCAAAGTAGCACAGTTACGGGTACTTTAGCGGGCCAGATAGTAATGGAAGGCTACCTACACTTGCGTTTAAACCCTTGGGTTAGGCGATTGATTACTCGGCTGATTGCTATAGTGCCTGCCGTGGTGGTGATTCTTATTTTTGGCGATGAGAAATTGGACGATTTATTGGTAGGCAGTCAGGTAATTTTAAGTATACAATTAGGGTTTGCCATTATTCCTTTGCTGCATTTTGTAAGCGATAAAAAAACAATGGGTTCCTTTGCTATTACCATGCCTTGGAAAATTATAGGTTGGTGCATTGCTACCATTTTGGTAAGTCTTAACGCCAGTTTTATTGGACAGGAAGTGGTGGAGATATTTGCCGGTACTAGCAGTTGGTTCACCAAATTACTACTAGTACTAGCGGTACTGGCTTTTGTGGCTTTGTTTTTTGCTATGACGTTTTATCCATTATTCAATAAGCATAGAAAAGTAGCTGCATCGCTACACCATTTACCGGTGGTGGTAAACGCTATAGAGCCAAAACCCATACAAAAAATTGCTTTGGCACTTGATTTTTCCGCTAGCGATAAAGCCATTATTGAGCAGGCTTTAGCCTTAGGTGGCACGCAGGCGGAATATTATTTAATACATATTGTAGAAACCGTGGGGGCGGGCTATTTAGGCGAAGCTGCCGACGATGCTGAAAGCCGAACCGATGAATGGCATTTACAGCAGTATGTAACCCAGTTATCCGTTATTGGTTACAACGCCGTACCGCTGATAGGTTTTAACTACCGGGTAGATGAAATAGTACGACTGGTAAACCAATGCCATGCCCAACTTTTAATAATGGGTTCGCATAAACACAGCGGATTCACCGATTATTTATATGGCGAAACGGTAGATAAAGTAAGGCATAAAGTACCCATCAACGTGTTAATAGTAAACGAGAGTTAATGGCCGATTTAGTACCTATACAGCCGCAGTATAATGCTGCCATAGCTGCAATTATTAGAAATAGTTTGGCGGAATTTGGGGCCAACTTACCCGGTACAGTTTATTTTGATCCTACTACGGATGATCTTGCTTCACTGTTTGCCACAGCAGGTAAGTATTGGGTGTTGGTACAAAACGGTGAAGTGCTTGGTGGCGGTGGCTGGTACCCTACACCGGGCTTGCCCGACGGCTACGCAGAGCTCGTAAAATTATATTTAGCCCCTAAAGCCCGTGGACTTGGTTACGGAAAATTATTAATGAATAAAGTGGCCCACGATGCACTTAATACAGGCTACACGCAATTATATTTAGAATCGCTACCGCAGTTACATCAGGCCGTGAAATTATATACACAGCAAGGCTATACCGCCATTGACGCTGCTTTGGGCGAATCGGGTCATTTTGGTTGCACCATCTTCATGATAAAGAAATTGTAACATGTACGTTTGTTACTAGAAATACCCTTACTTTTATCCACTTGTAAAAATTTTAAAGACTGAAAATTATGGCCGAAAAAATTAAAGTAGCGAACCCGGTAGTGGAGTTAGATGGCGATGAAATGACGCGAATTATTTGGAAGTTCATAAAAGATAAATTGATACTTCCTTACCTAGATGTAGAAATAAAGTACTTCGATTTGGGTATGGAACACCGCGATGCCACTAACGACCAAGTAACCATAGATGCCGCCCACGCTATTAGAGAATATGGTGTAGGTATTAAGTGTGCTACCATCACGCCGGATGAGCAGCGTGTGCAGGAGTTTCAGCTAAAGCAAATGTGGAAAAGCCCCAACGGCACCATTCGTAATATTTTGGATGGTACTGTGTTTAGAGAACCCATAGTTTGTAGCAATGTTCCACGGTTAGTACCTAACTGGACGGCACCTATCTGTATAGGTCGCCATGCTTTTGGCGATCAGTACCGTGCTACCGATTTTGTTACCAAAGGCAAAGGAAAACTTACGGTAAAATTTGAAGGCGAAGATGGTACCGTGCAAGAATTTGAGGTGTACAATTTTAAAGGCGATGGTGTAGCGCTTGCTATGTACAATACCGATGAAAGTATACGTGGTTTTGCCCGTGCTTGTTTTAACCAAGCCTTGATAAAAAAATGGCCTTTGTACCTAAGTACAAAAAATACCATCTTGAAAAAATACGATGGTAGGTTCAAAGATATTTTTGAAGAAATTTATCAGCAGGAATTTAAAGCGGCTTACCAAGAAGCAGGCATTACCTACGAACACCGCCTGATAGATGATATGGTGGCTAGCGCCTTAAAGTGGAACGGTAATTTTGTATGGGCTTGTAAAAACTACGATGGCGATGTACAAAGCGATACTGTAGCACAAGGTTTTGGAAGCTTAGGTTTGATGACTAGTACACTAGTAACCCCAGATGGTAAAGTGATGGAAGCAGAAGCAGCCCACGGTACTGTTACCCGCCACTACCGGGAACACCAGAAAGGTAAGCCAACCAGCACCAACCCAATTGCGAGTATTTTTGCTTGGACAAGGGGCTTGGAGTTTAGAGGTAAATTAGATGGCAATGATGCGTTGGTTAAATTTTGTCATGCATTAGAAGCCGTTTGTATAGAAACCGTAGAAAGCGGTAAAATGACCAAAGATTTAGCAGTTTGTATTTACGGAAATAAAGTAAACCACGGTGAACATTACTTGTACACAGAGGAATTTTTAGAAGCCTTAGATACCAATTTGAAAGCCAAGTTGGCCGTATAAAAGAGAAAAGAAATATCTATAGAAGCGGGTTGCCCTACCATGGAGTAACCCGCTTTTTTATTTTATACCGCGTTTTCTAAAGGTGTAAACCTAATTTTTGCCGGATGGTTTGTATATAGCTAGTACCCGATAGTACTTGGCTTTTTGCGGCATCGTTCAAAATGAATTGAAGGCGATTATTGGCGTGTTTATGAATTTCTGCAATGCAGTTAGTGTTGAGGATGGTGCCCTTTTGTATTCGCAAAAAATACGGCGGCAAATTGGGCTCCAAGCCCGTGAGGGTATGATTGGTTAAATATTGTTTGCCATCCTTAGTTTGTATAGCTACATATTTTTCTTTGCCTTCAAAAAAGGCGATGTTTTCCATGGGAACAAGAATAATTTTCGCCCCCTGTTTTACGGCTATTTGTTGCAACAAGCTTGGGCTAGGAGCGGGTTGTATTTGCTGGAGCAATAACTGTAATTGCTGCATGGGCAAATTTGGCGTAGTAAGCTGGGTAATTTTTTCGATGGTTTTTACCAAACGCTTTTCCTCCACAGGTTTTAGTAAATAATCTATGGCATTTTGTTCAAAGGCTTTTACGGCATATTCATCGTAAGCGGTTACAAATACCACAAATGGTATTTTAGAAAGCTGCTGCAGCACTTCAAAGCCATTTTTATCGGGCATTTGAATATCTAAAAAAACTACTTCGGGCTGTAAGCTTTCTATTAATTCAATGGCTTTATTGCCACCATCGGCCTCCGCCAATAATGTAAAATGCGGTGCACAATCCTGCAGTAAGGCTTTTAGTAAAACGCGGTTAGGACGTTCATCATCCACAATTATATAGCTGGGCATAACCGTTATTTATAAATATGAATAGTAATATGTTTAATGGGTGCATTTGTAATAATTACTTCATGCTGCTGTGGGTATAATAGCTGTAATTTTTGATAGATGCTTTGTAAGCCATAACCCATTTGCATATTTTCAGAAAAGGGTACGCCGTTGTCCTGCACACAGATAGTTAAATAATCGGTATAGGTTACCTCTATTGTTACCTGTGCAGGCTTGGTCATATTTTTAAAAGCATGTTTCAATGTGTTTTCTACTAAGGGCTGTATTAAAAAAATAGGTATCAGTTTTTGCTCTGCATGTTTATCTACCTGTAAACTAAATTGTATAGCCTCCTCAAACCGAATTTTTTCAATGGCAATATAGTTTTCTACCATGTCCATTTCTTCGGCCACGGTGGTGGTAAGGCGTTCCTGTTTGTTTAAACTATACCTAAACCAATGACTCAATGCTGTAGCCATTTTACTGGCACGTTTACCATCTTCTAGTGCTAAACCTGCTAGGCCACTTAAAGCATTGTACAAAAAATGCGGATTTATTTTGGCTTGTAAAGCATTCAGTTCGGCCTTGATGCGTAGGTTTTCTGCGGCGGAAACTACTAATTCATTTTTCTTACTATAGTTATTTAAAAACAAATGTAAAACGCCTGCACAGCAGCTAATTAGCAGCGAATAGGAAATATTGGTAACCAAGGTTTTGCCTTTGTAACCTACCAAGTTTTGGCCCAAAATATCTATTCCAAACGGCACAAATGCAATAAGGCAAAACGAAGCCACTTGTTCAGCTATTGGCGAAAGCTTAGCCATGGAAGCTTTGGCTACATTGTAAACAAAATAGGTAACTACACTTACCGTACTTACGTAGGCATAAGCTGCTGCCACGTATTTGTAATTACTGTAATATTTTACCATAGCGGGCCACCCTAAATTACCGGGCATAAATGCACTGTAAAACAACATAGTTACCGCAACCACTTTGCAGTAATTCCTGAAACCGTTGTGCCTTATACGAGTAAATAAACTATTCCAGCGGTATAAGCAGTACATGGCCACTAGTGTACACGCTACTGTTTGCAACCCAAAAATTAAGTAATACCATTTCATAATAGAGTGGTTACATTTTAGTACTAACGCATGTAAAGGAAGCCTCAGCAGAGTATGCTAGTTTATTTTTTTTGTAATAAATACTGTTTGCCATTTTGCTTCAATATCAGTATACCATTCACGGTACTAAATTCAAACACAATGTCCTCGTCGGTATAGGTAAACACATCTTTAGCAGTAGCCTGTAGTGTTACTGCGTTTTGCCCAGTTGCTTGTGCTACTAGGTTCTTCTGTTGTTTAGTGATACTAATAGTGATAGGTAATTCGGCACTTTGATACACACCCAAATAAGCATCTAAATCGTTCGTGGTTACAGGAAAAATATTCACCACAGGCGGTGGAATATAGTTATACGGAATATAATTTTCCCATTTCCATGGCGTAAAAGTATCGGCTATGGCATAAGCCAATAATTCCTTGAAAATACTTTCGCCATTATCACTATTGGTCATAATTACGATGGCAATTTTTTTCTCAGGAAAGCTAACGGAATAATGTCCCCAACCTTCATCGTGCCCTTCTTTAAAAAACGCCCTGCCGTGGGGTGTTTTAAACGTACCTACGGTAAAGCCATAACCAAGCTGTATAGCATCATTATCGGTTCCATCTACTTGTGATAACGGACCAAATTGTGCTTTTGATTTTATTTCTACTTGCTGGCTCGTCATGGCTCGAAAACTCTTTTTTGATAAGTTTTTTCCATTCAGTAATGCAGTATAGAATTTCAAAAAGTCGTCGAACGTTGTACTCATGGAGCCGCCAGCACTTGCTTCCTTCCATTTCATCAAGTTGTAGGCCTTGCCTTGGGCGTTATGACCGTAACAAATGCTATCATCAAATTTTGTTTGCCATACTTGGCTAGTGTTGTTCATGCCTAAGGGTGTAAAAACTCGTTCTCTAGAAATGGTTTCATAATCTTTTCCGGTAATTTGTTCCAATACATATTGCAACAAATACAACCCCTCGCCAGAGTAGGAATAACGTGTGCCGGGTTCAAATTTTATTTTTAATTTTTTATCGGCTTCAAACCAACGCCAGTTGGGGAAACCTGTGGTATGGGTAAGACACATACGAGCCGTAATTTTTTCGTAACGGGGATCGTTTTTTAAATCGTGGTAGCCACGCCTAAAACCATTTATTTTAATATCGGGCAAGGGCTGCTGCAGGTATTGCACCAAGGGTTTATCAAGGTCGATAATCTTTTCCTCTACGCATTGCATTACTATATAGCCAAATACCATTTTAGCAAAAGAGGCGGCATATACTACCGATGAAGGCTGCCAAGCTTTATTCTTAGCTACATCGGCTATTCCGAAAGTGCTTGCAAACACGGGCTTATTGTGGTTGTACACGGCTACTGCTGCACCGCTAATATTGGCCGCTTTTAGTAGGTAGTTAATTTTTGCTTGTAAGCTATCTACTGCTATAGTGGTGCCATCTATGCGTTGAATTTTCTGTGAAAAACTAACATTGGCAAGGGTGTTAAAAAAGAGAAAAAGAATAGTAGAAATCCATTTCATTTTGGTGGATAGTTTTGGTAGTTGGGTATTATTTAAGTTTTTGTAAAGCTACTTGTAAAGCATCTTTGGAATCGCACAAAACATCCGGCCGAATGCCCATATTATCGAACGATTGGAACGAAAGATACTCACTTTTTCTTGTGGGAATAAGAATAGATAGTTGGGAGCAGCCAAGGCTGAAATTTGTTCCATCGCCATAATCTACCACACCGGCAGAGTAGGAGCCTACAATAGTTACTTTTTTGCTCTGTTTGGCATCCATCAAAAATATTTCAGCGGAACTTGCGGTAGTTTTACTAGTAAGAATGGCAATTTTTTTAGGATGATTTTTAACCGAATCGAATTGAACGATCTTGCCCTTTTTTTCAAACCATTGGTTAGGGCGTTCAGTACCATTTTTTACAAATTCCTCCACCGCTTGTTGCACATTGTTGGGCAAGGAACTAGCGTTTATTAACAAATTTTGAAAGTTCGCTACATGGCCCGAACTAAGCCTGTATAAACTTCCATATTGCTGAATAGGATTGGTGAATAAATACGGTAATAAACATTGGTAAGTACTTGTGCTTCCACCGCCATTATTTCTTACATCAATAATCCAATTTTTTCTTTGCTCCAAACCAGCTTTGTGGAACAATAGCAAGCTATCCAACGCAGCCTGATAACCAAATGAGAAATTATTTAGCGTAAGCAATGCCGCAGAAGAGTCAATAAATGTGATAGAATTATCTGCTGATGGAAAAACCGAAACATATTGATCAACGGGTGTTGCGTTGGTTTGTTTTGGTTGAATTTTCTCGAAAATACCAAATTCAGCAATCTCTAGAACGTTACCCGATAGGTAGCCCGTAGTGCTGTATTTCTGAAAATCGGCAGCAAAATATTCTACGGAATAATACCCGTTTTTTTGCGGTGTCAAAAGCATTTTTATCATGCCTTTTTTCCAATTTGTGTTGCTGCTTTGTACGGTTACGGCGGCATAAACATTTTTTCTTTTCGTATACGGCACCACCGCTAGGGTATAGTTATCCGTTTTGTAAATGCCTTGCACACTGGGCGTTTGCTGGGGTTTACTAACAAGCGTTTCTATATTTTCTGGCAATGTTTGGTACTGAATATTTGCTTCAGAATTTTGGGGCAAATCGGATAGTTGCAAATGCCCATCTTTATAAAATGCCACATAGTTTTTTAACAATGTATAACAAGCTTTATCGGTGTTTACCTCACTTGCTTTCTTGCGTAGGTCGGTTACTAGTTTGTCATAAATACTCTTTGTTTTTGGTGTCACCTTATCTGCAAATCCTGCATAATTATCTTCCACAGCTGTTTGTAAATTAGTAAATGTGTGGATGCATGGGCAAGATTGTGATATTACCGGATTTACAGTCAAAAAGCCCATGGCAATAAATAACAAAAACTGTCTCATTCCTCTTTTCATTTGGTAAGGTAAAGTATTACATTTATTGCAGCCATTCCAACGCTTTTGTAAGGGCTTGCTGCTGCTCGCAAACAATATTGGGTGTCACACCTTTTTGGTCTAGTCGTGTACCATCAAAAGCATAATAATCTAGCATGGGGATGGTGTATGCCAAATTTCCGATGAAAAAATACTCCATACTAAGTACCGAACCCGATGTTTTTTCGCCAATAATAGTGGCAATATTTTCTTTTTGCAGCGTATACACAAAGGGCTCAGCGGCACTTGCTGTAACGCCACTAGTTAAAATTACCACCTTGCCTTTATAGGTGTTGGCAAGCGGTTGTGTCAATAAGCATAGGCCTTCCACACCATTTTTTACTTCGTTTCTAAACCATTCATAGTTGGCCGTATTCATGGGTTTAAAGTTCGTGTACTGCTCCACACTAGGCACAGTACTGTTTTTATTCCAATAACTCTGAGCCAGCATAATACCACCATACAAGGTTTTATGGGTTAAGTACTGGCAAATACGCATGCCGCCTTCCATATCGCCACCGGTATTGTTTCGTACATCTATAATGAGGTTTTTGGGTTGGCGTTGTACCAATATTTGCATCATGCTATCAATTTCGCTACCTCTAAAATTAAAGGCCGGAATATCTAGTAGCATGGTTTGGCTATCTAGGGGTTCAAGTGTGGGTCGTACCTTAGTTTTAGGCGCTTTATAATTGGCTGAGTGGAAGTTTTGCGATTGTTCCTTACTTCCCATTACGGCATAATGCGAAAAGCCAATTTCCTTTGAATATTGAAAGAAGCCAAAGGCAAACTCGGCATCGTCTTCAGCAATGGCCGAAAATTCATCCATTCTGTCTACAAATGCCTTCCATTGTTTGGTTTCTAGGGCAGATTTTCTATAGATATATTTTTCGGTTTCGCCTTTAATATGCTGCCATACGGCGGTATAGTCTTTAGGCTTTTGTAAGGTAGGTACTTGTTCGGCAACCAAGGCTCCGTATACTTTTCCTGAGTTTTTACTGTAAATGCTTAAAACTATTTGGTTACCCGTTTTTAGACCTTTCAGGTGGTATTTTCTTTTTTGCATTAATAAAAAGCCTGTGATGCTATCAGTATTCAATGCAATACTATCTAATTCCGCTACAGAGCCATCTTTTTGAAACATTGATTTTGCAAAAGCTGCTTTAATACCACCCACAATACGCTTATGTGCATTGGGTGGGGTAGTGCCGGTGTAAAAATTTCCTTGTGGTTGTAAAATAAAGTTTACTTGTAGCAAGCCTAACTCGCCGGTGTTCAAGTTGGTTTTCCAATATAAATTTTGTGCTGCGGCCGCCGAGCAGATGAACCAACTTAGCCAAAGAAATATTGATTTCATATCTTATTTTTTTTCAAAAATTCAGCGGTTATGGTTGATGTGAAATAGAAAACCGACCAAACCATAAATTCCTTCCATAAACCTGAAAAAACGACTGTGATGTAAGGCTTGTGAACCCAGATACAGTTTGTTTTTCTCGTAAATATTCGAAACCCATACCAGCTAATATTTCACACGTAAAGCAAACCTATTTCCCCCTATTTTCGTTGCCCAATTTCAAAAAAATGCAACAGATTTATAGTACCATAGCCCATAACTTATCTATACAAATCAACCAGGTAGAAACGGTATTAAAATTGGTGGCAGATGGTGCTACCGTGCCATTTATTGCCCGATACAGAAAAGATGTAACCAAGGGTTTAGATGAAGTTCAAGTGCAGCAAATTATAGAAACAAACCAACAGCTACAGGAGTTTTACGCCCGTAAGGCCACCATTGAAAAGTCGATTACCGAGCAAGGTAAAATGACCGAAGAATTGCAGAAAGCGTTGAACGAGGCAAGCACTTTAACCGCTTTGGAAGATATTTATTTACCCTACAAGCCCAAGCGTAAAACCAAGGCACAGGCCGCCCGTGAGCAAGGTTTAGCCCCTTTGGCGGAGGCTATTTTAGCCTTTGAAATTACCAATTTGGAACAGCAGGCAACGGCTTACCTAAACGATGTAGTAACCACTACCGATGCAGTTTTGCAAGGTGCTAAGGAAATAGTAATAGAAACCATTAGCGAACATGCGGAACTGCGTACCCAACTGCGGGCATTGTTTGAAAAAGAAGCCGTATTGCAAAGCACCGTGATGGAAGAAAAGGAGGCGGAAGCAGCCAAATACAAAGATTATTTTGCTTTTAGCGAACGTATAGCCAGCGT
>RDXK01000149.1 GCA_004292605.1 Bacteroidota bacterium | reverse complement strand
GTGGCCCAGTTTTTTCATGGATTGTTTTTTCCTATTGCAAATTTTTTGGCCAACTTATCTGAAGGAATTTTAAAATATGTTTTCAATGTTCGGATGAAGGAAACAGGCGAAACTTTTTCGAAAATAGATTTGGAAAACTTTTTTCAGCAGAACAAAGATCAAGATGAGGAGAACCAAGAACTCAATACCGAATTGTTTGAAAATGCCCTGAGTTTGCCGAATGTAAAAATTAGGCAGTGCCTAGTGCCCCGTACAGAAATAGAAGCTATAGAACTACACACACCTATAGCAGAAGTAAGAGAAAAATTTATAGAAACCAAGCTAAGTAAGCTAGTGGTGTACGAAAAAAGCATTGAAGATATAGTAGGCTATGTGCACCAGTTAGATATGCTAAAACGCCCTACCGATGTGCAGGCTGTGCTATTACCCATACCAGCCGTTCCGGAAAGTATGAGTGCTACCGATTTAATTACCAAGTTTTCAAAGGAACGCAAAAGTATAGCCTGGGTGGTAGATGAGTTTGGCGGTACCAGCGGTATAGTAACTATGGAAGATGTGCTAGAGGAAATATTTGGAGAAATTAAAGATGAGTACGATGTGGAGGAATTTGTAGAAAAACAAATTTCTGAAACCGAGTATATATTATCGGGCCGTTTAGAGCTAGATTATTTGCAGGAAAAATTCAATTTGCAGTTTGAAGAAACCGATTCGGAAACACTTTCGGGCTACATCATCAATGTGCACGAAACCATTCCTAAACTCAAGGAACGCATTATTGTAAACAATTTTGAGTTCGATATTTTAAACGTAAGCGATACTCGCATAGAAATGGTAAAACTGCGTGTGCTAAAATAACAGTACTTGTACGGGCTGTTGTTTATTGTACCGAACACTAATACCTTTACACGCATGGCAGGAATTTTTGGAAGAAGTGGCACTAGTGCCGATGAAATGAGTTTTATAGATCATTTAGAGGCGTTACGCTGGCATATTTTACGTAGTGTGATAGTGATAATGGTATTGGCCATTGTAATTTTTATAAACATACGTTGGGTATTTGAAAATATTATCGCAGGCCCCATTAACCCCAATTTTGTTACTTACGATGCATTGTGCCGCTTTAGCGAGTGGGCACATTTGGGTAAAGCACTGTGCCTACCACCTATTAAGGTAGATATGCAGACTACCACATTTGGCGGCCAGTTTATTAGCAGTATTACCATAAGTTTAGTGTGCGGTTTTATAGTTTCGTTTCCGTATATATTTTGGGAAATTTGGCAGTTTGTAAAGCCAGCCTTAAAACCCAGCGAGCTCAAGGGCACCCGTTTTGCCATTTTCTGGGTCAGCTTTTTCTTCTTTTTAGGGGCTGCATTTGGGTATTTTTTGTTGGGTCCGTTTACCTTCAATTTCCTGAGCAATTTTCAGTTAGGGTTTATGATAGAAACCAAACCCACCATTAACGATTATTTAGATAACCTCATCAATATTGTGGTGGGCTGCGGTATAGCTTTTGAACTGCCAGTAATAGCCTATATTCTTACACGTATAGGTTTAATAACCCCACAAACCTTGAAACAAAGCAGGCGGTTTGCTATAGTAGTAATATTAATAGTGGCAGCAGTAATAACGCCTAGCCCCGACTGGATGAGCCAAATGTTGGTATTTATTCCCCTATTTTGTTTGTACCAATTAGGCATTTGGGTTTCTACCAAAGTATACAAGGAAGAGCAGAAAAAAGAAGCAGAGGAGTGGAGCTAAAACAGTAAAACATGAAAAAAATATTGATAGGAATTAGTTTTTTATTCCAAGTTGGTACTGCCTTTGCCCAGCCTCAATTGCAAAAATTATGGGAAACCGATAGTGTACTGCCCATACCCAAAGCGGTACTATATGATGCTGTGGAGAAACGCCTTTTTGTAAGCTGTATGGATGGTGCCCACGATGCTAAGGATGGCAAGGGCTATGTAGCTGTATTGGGTACCGATGGTGGCATACAATTACCCAACTGGATGAACGCTTTACATGCCCCTAAAGGATTGGTGATTTTTGAAAACATTGTTTTTGTGGCCGATATGAATGAGGTGCTAATTATTGATGGTAAACGTGCCTTAACACTAAAACGCATCAAGGTAGAGGGAGCCATGAACATTACTGATATAGCCATGACGATAGATGGTTTTATTTTTGCTACGGATAGTCGCCTTGGCCGAATTTTCAAGATAGAGAAAGATAAAAGTATTTTATACAGTGAAGGTTTGAGAGGTGTAAGTGCAATTACAGCCAATCAAAAAGATTTGTTTTTACTAGCCAATGGCAATTTATTTCACCTTACGGAAAAAAAGGATATGAATAAAATTGCTGGCGATTTACCAGTATCTGCCGAGGGCTTGGTGCAAATAGGCAAACACGAATTTTTAGTGTCGGCTACGGAAGGCAAATTGCTACATATAAAAGATGGTACTGTAACCGAATTACTAAATACACCGGGCGTACCCATGGGCGATATTGGGTACGATGCTAAACGAAAAATAGTATACATACCCACCTTACAGCATAAAACGGTAGTAGCTTACCAGTTATCTAATAAATAAGTGTATATGCAACCCAACAACCAAGTAACAGATTATATAGCCCAGTGCCCACCCGAAAGGCAAGCTGCTTTACAGCAATTGAGAGAGGTTTTTTTACAACATTTACCCACGGGTTTTGAGGAACAGATGGCCTATAAAATGCCCACTTATGTAGTGCCCTTTAGCTTGTACCCAGCTGGCTATCATTGCGATGCTAAGCAGGCTTTACCTTTTATAAGTTTTGCCTCGCAAAAAAATTTTATTGCCATTTATCACATGGGTATTTATGCTATGCCCAGTTTGCACGACTGGTTTGTAGATGCGTATGCTAAAGCCAGTACTACCAAGCTAGATATGGGCAAAAGCTGTATGCGTTTTAAAAAGCCCGAACAAATACCCTTTGGGTTACTACAGGAACTAGCTAGCAGAACCACCGTACAGCAATGGATAACCACTTACCAAAAATTATACGTGAAATAGTGTTGTAATAGGCACAAAAAAAATCCCCGAAACTTCATGTTTGGGGATTTTTTATTTAGTTACTGGGCAATTATTTTACGCCATGCATCATTTTGCTTAATCTGCCAGATATTACAAATAATAAAGCCGAAGCTACACCACTCAACACCACAAACACCATAAAAAATTCGTACAAATTATGAATGGTGAACCCCGCAAACGTAGGATAAACAGTATCTATTTTAGCTGCTGCTAGTTTGGCTAACTGCTCGGCAGTAGGCGTGGCAGTTTTATCTAACACCGCCTGTAAATCTACCCCCATTTCTTTGGCCGCCTCAAACTTATCGCCGGTAGGTGGTATTAATGCACCCAAGGTGCCCGCTAATGCGTAGCCTGCTGCATTGCCTATAAACCATACACCCATTAGTAAACTGGAAAAACGTTTTGGTGCCAATTTCGATACTAGGGAAAGTCCGATAGGTGATAAACAAAGTTCCCCCATGGTATGAAACATGTACATTACTATCAACCAAATTACCCCCAATTTTCCGCTAGTACCAATATCCTTTACTTGCAAGGCAATGATGAAGTAACCCACACTTAATAAAGCCAATCCTATAGATTGTTTTACGGTGCTGCCCGGCTCAGCTTTACGATTTTGTAACCATAACCATAATGCACTAAAAGGTAATGCAAAGGCAATTACAAAAATAGAGTTGGCATTTTGTACAAAGGATGGAGGCATTTCCCAGCCAAACAAACGTAGATCGGTTTGCTTATCGGCCACAAAGGTTAAACTGGAGCCTGCTTGCTCAAAAGCACTCCAGAAGAATATTACAAAAAACGCCACAGTGTACATTACCAATATCCTGTCACGCTCCACTTTTGTAATGGTTTTATCGGTTAAAATAAGCACCGCTAAACTTATACCTGCTGCATAAATAAACGGATACACCCATACTTTAATAGGGTTTTGTACCGCAACAGCCGCATCGATAGATAAATAATGGATGCCAAAAAACAACGCTACAAGCAAACCTACTACACCTAAAATAGCACCATTGGTAAACTGTGCTTTTTCACTTTCCTCGCTATTGCTTTGTGCCGCCGCATTAAACACTGGTTTACCACCTATGGCGTCTCCCGTCGGGGTAACAATGTATTTGTTCTTTAAAATTAAAAATACTACCGTGCCTATGGCCATGGCAGCACCTGCGGCTAAAAAGCCCCATTTAAAGGCAGTAACATCTCTCACGCTTTTTTCTACACCGGCTACTAGTATGGTATTTTTTACATCGCCTAGTAGGGGGCAAACCGTCATACCCAAAAATGCACCCACATTAATACCCATGTAAAATATAGTGAAAGCACTGTCTAATCGGCTATCACCTTTGGGGTATAAGCTACCCACCATGCTACTAATATTGGGTTTGAAAAAACCATTACCCAAAATAATTACACCTAAGGCAGCCCACATAATAGTGGTGGCACCACCTAAATTAGTTTCGTAAATACTACCGCTAAAAAATAATAGTAACTGGCCAATAGCCATTAAGGAACCACCTAGTAAAATACAGTTTCTATTACCCAAATACCTATCGCTAATATAGCCGCCTAGCATAGGGGTTAAATAACTTAATCCTAAAAATCCACCGTAAATAATGGAGGCATCTTTATCGCTAAACTGAAGGGCGTTTACAATAAATAAAGTAAGCAATGCCCGCATGCCGTAAAAGTTAAACCGCTCCCACATTTCGGTGGTAAACAGTACTCTTAATCCCTTAGGATGACTCACTGTAGTAGTACTCATATAGCTTAAAAAAGTTAATAGTTAAGCCTCCAAAATACAGATTTATTCTAACCTTTTTGCATTTGGCTACGTATACTGTAGTTTACCAAGTATACACCTAGTAGGGTTACACAGGTTCCTACTATTATTTGCCAAGTTAAATGCTCATCGGGCAATACAAAACTACCTAGTACAATGGCTATAATGGGGTTTATATAGGCATAAAGGGTAGCAATACCAGAAGGTAGTTTTTGCAAACTGTACAAAAAGGCTACTAAGGCTGCTATACTACCAAAGGCTATCAGGTAGGCAATGCTTAGCCAGCTTTTTACAGGTATGGTTTCCAAGGCAATGTTTTTTCCATAACCCAGACTTAGTAAATAAATAAATACGCTAGATATCAGCATTTGCCAGCCCATACCATAGTAAGGGTTTAATGTACTTTTATTTTTAGATAGAAAAACGGTGCTAAAACTCCAGCTAATCATGGCTGCAATAGCAAGGGCTAAACCGCCGTAAAACGCCATAGTGTGTGGTGCTACTAAGTTTTGATACAGTACCAGCACTAAACCCGCTATACCTAATAAAATACCCACTAGGCTGAGTGCGTTTAGCTGTTTCGATTTGTATAAAAAGTATTCTATTACCACTACCATTAATGGGTACAAGGCGCCAATTAATGCACCAAAACCACCGGGAATATATTCAAGGCTCCAAGTACTAAGTCCATTAGCAAATACAAAGGTTAAAAAGCTAAGTACCAATAATTGTTTCCACTGCTGCCCGGTGGGTAGGGCTGTGCGTTTAATAGCAAAAAAGCCCACAAAAAGTACACCACCTAAAAACTGGCGAATACTGGCTAACTGTAAGGCAGGCATACCTTGTATACCCAGCTTCATTACTACCCATGTAGTACCCCAAATAATACTAGTGGCAGTTAATGCCAAATACGGAGCTAGGGCCGCATTTTTATGGTTTGTTTGCAATACTAATGTTTAAAGTGCCGGGTACCTGTAAGCACCATAGCAAGTTTATGAGTTTCGGCGTAGGCTATACTATCTTTATCGCGTATGCTACCACCAGGTTGTATAAAGGCTTCAATACCTTCCGCATGGGCCATTTGCACACAATCGCTAAACGGAAAAAAGGCGTCGCTGCTGAGTACGGCCGACTGTAAACTAAAACTAAATTGTTTGGCTTTATCTATAGCTTGGCGTAAGGCATCTATACGGCTTGTTTGTCCGCAACCCTTTCCTATCAATTGATTATTTTTTACAAGGGCTATAGCGTTGCTTTTAAGATGCTTTCCAATAATATTGGCCAATAGCAAATCAGCTTTTTCCGTAGCGGTAGTTTCGCGGCCGCCTACTTCCTTCCAATCGGTAAAGTTGGTATCATCTACATTTTGTACCAATACACCGTTTAATACGGTTTTAAATTGCTGTGCGGGCAATACTATATTGCTAGCTAGCTGTAAGAGTATGCGGTTTTTTTTGCTTTGCAATAAAGCAAGAGCATCTTCATCAAAGGCTGGGGCTATCAATACTTCAAAAAATATTTCGTTGATGGCCTGTGCGGTAGCTGCGTTGATGGTGGTGTTGGTTACTAGTACACCGCCAAATGCACTTTCTGGGTCGCCAGCAAGGGCAGCTTCCCAAGCGGCTTCCACAGTAGCACGTACGGCTACACCACAAACATTGGTATGTTTTATAATGCCAAAAACAGCTTGGGTATGGTAGCTTTCCTCCTTACGTACATCCTGTATTAATTGTATGGCAGCATCCACATCTACCAAATTATTATAGCTTAATTCCTTACCATTTAGCTGTGTAAAATTGGCTTGCAGATGGCCATAAAACTGGGCTGCTTGGTGTGGGTTTTCGCCGTACCTAAGCGGGTATTTTTGTTCTACAGCAGCGGTAAACAGTGTATCGCTTTGTGGGGCAAAGTATTGAGCAATGGCTACATCATATTTGGCCACTACATTAAATGCTTTGGCAGCAAATACTTTACGCTGTTCTAAAGTAGTAGCTCCGTTTTGGGCGGTTAAAATATCTACCAAAACACTGTAATCGTTTTTGGAGGCTATCACCACTACATCTGTATGGTTTTTAGCGGCTGCACGTATCATGCTGGGGCCACCAATATCTATTTTTTCTATAATAGCTTTTTCATCGGTGGTGTTGGCTACCGTTTCTTCAAACGGATATAAATCTACTATTACCAAATCTATCTCTGGTATGCTGTATTGTTGCATTTCCTGCACATGCACCTCATCTGAGCGTTTACCTAAAATACCGCCAAATACCACGGGGTGCAAGGTTTTTACACGGCCACCTAGTATGGCGGGGTAGCTAGTTAAAGCCTCTACAGGTACACAAGCTATTCCTAGGTTTTCAATAAACTGTTGTGTGCCGCCTGTGCTGTAAATGGTTACACCCTGTGCCGCCAAGGTTTGCACTAGTGTATCTAAACCATCCTTATAAAAAACAGAAATTAAGGCCGAGGAAATTTTTTTGTTCATACCTAAAAGGAGTTTGCTTGCTAAAGATTGGCCACAAACGCACCGTCTTGCGTTACGTTATGGCAGCGCAAATGTAAGCTGTTGCATACAGTTTTCCATTTTCTTGCCAGCCAAGGTTTGTTGCTGCCATCTACTATTATAGGCACGGGTGGTAAGCTTTGAATCAATTCCGGCTTGGGAAACACATTGTTAGAAACTATGATGTATTTTACTTTTGCCACTCCACTGTCTAGCTGTGCAAACTGGCCATTAAGCCATAATACTTGCTGAGCATGTACCGTAAGTATACCAGTAGGCGGTACCGCAAAAGCCTGCTGTACGGTGCTACGGTGTAAAACCCTGCTTGGCTTTATATGAAAATTTTGAAGAAAGCCATCCTCCAGCAAAACACTATCACCCAAAAAAGTGGTTTCAAATCCTGTTACCACATCTACCGCTACTTGCTTAGGAACATTGTAAACTATCAATAGTTTCTGCTCACTTTTGTACCAGTAATCAGCTATTTGCCCTACTATGCATAGGGTAATAGCAGTAGCGGCTACCCGTAAGGCCAATGGCTTGCGTAAACGTACCCACTGTGCTAGGCATAATATAGCGAATAAAAGAAGGGCTGCTTGCGGAATATTGATTTGTACGTTTTGTAATAATCCCCAGCGGGTATCGCTTACGGCTACCACCCAAGTATTGAGCCAAAAAATAATTTTAGTAAGTACGTAACCTACCACTGTGGCTAAGGGTTGGCACCAAGCAACGGCTACCAAAAACATTTCGCCATAGAGCACTGCACCACTTACGGGTACGGCTATAATATTGGTAAATAAAAATAGCAAAGGAAACTGGTGAAAATGGTATAGTACAAAGGGCAGCGTGGCTATTTGTGCGGCCAATGTTACGCTAACCATACCAGCTACCCAACGCAAAAACGGTTGCTTACTAGTAATGTATTGGCTAATAAACGGCTGAAACAAAATAATACTACTTACGGCGGCGTAGCTCAACTGAAAACCAACATCCCACAAGCTAAAAGGATTGATTAACAGCAATATCACCGCACTTACCACCAGTGAGTTTAAGGAGCTTGTTTGTTTATTAGTCATGGTGCCCAGTATAAGGCAGGTAAACATTACCGCAGAGCGAAGTATGGAGGGTGCAGCACCCGCTAAACCGGTGAAAAGCCAAATTACAAAAAGGGTAACCAAGCCTTGTACCCATTGCCAGCGTTTCCACTGGCCAAACCAGCTTAGTAGCCACCAGCACAATCCATAAATCATACCCAGGTGCATACCACTAATGGCTATAATATGTACTATACCAGTGTTACTGTAGGCCTGTACTAAATCTCTTTCTAAATGGGTTCTATAGCCGATTAACAATGCTTCAGAAACGGCCAATTCGTTAGGCGTAGGTATGTAACGGGCCAATGTAGCTAGTAGCCAATTTTGCATGCGTAAAAGGTAATTGGGTACTAGCGCCAACTGCTGCGTGTTAACCACTTTAAAACTGCCAGCTGCTAAATATACTTGGTGGGTTACGCCCTGCATTACACTGTAAGTGGTATAATTAAAACCACCAGGATTTCCTGCGTTTTGCAAAGCCTGCGGCACACTTGGTGTAACTATTACTGTGCCAGCGGGTAAGCTGCTAGGCAGGGTGCTATCTTTTTCAAAATATACTATCACTTTTCCCTTGGTGCCTTGCCACTGCTTGTTTACCCATACCTGTGTAAGCTCCCCTACGGCTTTGTAGCTGTTCACTTTTTCAATGGGTGTTTCCTGTAAGGTAATGCATATATTCTCCGATTTTGGTAGCCATAATCCATACCAGTTTGGCTGATGATAGATGGTATTAACCCAGGTAACTACACTGCCTAAAACGCTTACTAGTAACAGCAAACACAAGCCCCTAATGGTAGTCCACGGCTGTATAAAATGGAATTTATACCACCCAACACCCACATACACTAAAGCCAATATAGCTGCTGTAATACCGTATAAACCAATCCGTTGCGGCACATACCATTGTACTACAATACCTACCATTAACGCCAGTAAAAAACGCAGTAAGGGTAACTGTTTATAGTAGGGTATAGCGGGTTCCGTTCTCATACTTGCAGCATAGCAATGGTATGCTCAAATATATTTTTCTACGGAGGTGTAAACAATGTGTATGTACGCAAATTTTACTACGCTAATACCGCTAACTAACCAATAGTTGGTGTAGCAATATCATGGTAAAACAAAAACTGCCAGCCCTGCTGCTGCCCCTGTGCCCACCATTGGTTTCTTAGTTCCATACACAGCTTTCCATTATAATCGTACTTGGCTACAAACTTGCTTTTCATTTGTTGTAGCTGCGGAGCATCATCGCCGCCAAAAAACAATTTTTTCTCGGGCGTATCTATCCAAAACACTTGGTGATAAATGCTATGGCCGCCGGTAATTTCGTGGTGTATAAATCCATCTATTATGCCATTGCCGTGTAGCCATTGCACGTGTGGGTGATTGTGTAAAATGGCTATTTCATCGGTCATATAACTAGGGTACCCTACTTCCATGGCATGTTCAAATTCCTGTTTTTGTACATAATACGTAGCGTTAGGAAAACTAAGATGGTAATGCCCAAAATTGTTTCGCAAGCTTACGCCTCCGGCATGGTCTTTATGTAAATGGCTTAGTAACACCTTGGTTACCTGCTGTGGTGTAATACCGTGTGCCGCTAAATTGCTGTGTAGCTGCGGTACGCCATTTTTGGCAAATCCTAAACCGGTATCTATTAAAATAATTTCGTTGCCTAGGGTTATACAAAAAGGCTGTACTTCTACCAGTAAACTACCTACAGGCCGGGCTTGCAGCGAGTCGGTATCCTCGTTAAACGGAACAAAAATTTTAGTTTTATCTATAGTAAATGAACCTTCCGATAAAGGAAATACCGACATGACTTATTTTTGAAGCGAAGGTAAACGGGGCCACAGAACTCTAGAAAAAATATTTTGCCAAATTTTTTAGTATTTGTTTGATAAAATATTTAGTTTTACCGCTCAATCATACAAAACAAACAACAAACAATATGTCGAACGCAGAAAAATTAAAAGCCCTCAAGCTCACTATTGATAAGATAGACAAGGATTTTGGAAAAGGTAGTGTAATGCTTATGAATGAGCGTGCCGCCACCGTGCAGGAAGTAATATCCACCGGTAGTATTGGCCTAGATGCCGCTTTAGGTATTGGTGGTGTGCCCCGTGGTAGAATTATTGAAATTTATGGTCCGGAAAGTTCTGGTAAAACCACTTTAAGTACCCATATTATAGCCCAAGCCCAGAAAAAAGGAGGCATTTGTGCCATTATAGATGCTGAACATGCTTTTGATAGCAATTATGCCAAAAAATTAGGGGTAGATGTAGATAGCCTATTGATATCGCAGCCCGATTATGGTGAGCAAGCCTTAGAAATAGCCGACCGTTTAATACTATCGGGTGCTTTAGATGTAGTGGTGATAGATTCTGTAGCAGCATTGGTACCTAAAGGGGAATTAGAAGGTGAAATGGGAGATAGTAAAATGGGTTTACAAGCAAGGTTAATGAGCCAGGCTTTGCGTAAGCTTACTGCTACCATTAATAAAACCAACACCGTATGTATTTTTATTAACCAGCTTAGGGAAAAAATTGGGGTAATGTTTGGTAACCCAGAAACTACCACCGGTGGTAATGCCTTGAAATTCTATGCATCGGTTAGGTTAGATATTCGCCGGGCAGCCCAGATAAAGGATGGCGACGAAGCTATAGGTAACCACGTAAAAGTAAAAGTGGTAAAAAACAAAGTAGCACCACCTTTTAGAAGTGCCGAGTTTGATATCATTTTTGGAGAAGGTATTAGTAAAGTGGGTGAGATAGTAGATATGGGTGTGGAACTAGGTATAGTACAAAAAAGTGGTAGCTGGTTTAGCTACGATAGTAATAAATTAGGGCAAGGCCGTGAAGCAGTAAAAAGTTTGCTACACGATAATGAAGAACTTGCCAATGAAATAGAAGCAAAAATACGTGCCGCTATAGCCGCCGCCCGTGGCGAAACTGTAGCAGCTACTGAATAAATGCTGTTTTGTTGATTGTTTAGTAAGTAAGCCACCTTGATTTTTATTGGGGTGGTTTTTTTATTATTGCCTTATGTACACAGTGCTGCGACAAAATATTTTGAAAAAAGTACCTTTTACCGAGGCCGATTTTCAGCAATTGGAAGCCATAGCCGAGCCCATAACTTGTGGCAGAAAACATGTGTTACAGCAGCCCGGTAAAATAGCTACGCATACTTATTTTGTAATGGCGGGCAGTGTACGGGCTTACACGGTAGACGAAAAGTTACAAGAACATGTAGTACAGCTTAGTTTTGAAAGCAATTGGATAGGCGATTTGTATAGTCTAGTTACCCAAACCAACAGTAATATCTATATTGAAACCATAGAACCTTGCCAGCTTTTAGCCTTTCATCAGCAGCAACTCAATACACTATACGATACCATACCCATGATGGATAGAATGATGCGACTGCAATTTCAAAATGCACTAGTGGCTACCATGCGTAGGTTAAGTACCACCTTACAGATTACTGCCGAGGAAAGATATGTACAGTTAGTAGATAGTCAGCCTCATATTGCTCGGCGAGTACCTTTACTACATATAGCTAGTTACTTGGGTATTACTCCAGAAAGCCTAAGCCGAATTCGTAAAAAATTGAGTAAATAAATGGTTGGTATGTAGTAGTAAATTGTCCCAGATTCTTGACATGCAACATCCAATTCATACAAATTCTCCTGGTTAACCTATTAATAAAGTTTTGACGTATTACGAAGCGACATCTATTTTGATGGTGGGTTTATCATTTTTGGCGTTTTAGGAATACCTAAATTCAAACCTATTCCAATCCGAAGACCGTGTGTTATCGATGGGCCACCAGCACTTCCAGTAGCTATTAATTGATTATTAAATATATATCCAGCACTTTGAGTAAACTGAGTACGTTTAGCAGTAAAAAAGTTTGGTAGAATCGCTACGTAACTGAGCGTTAGGTAAAATCGACGAGTGATGTTATATTTTAGCCCTAACTCAATTGGAAAGTTTAAATGAAATGGCATGTTTTGAGACGAATAGGTACTTCGTGTAAATCCACTTCCAGAGTTACTATTTACTGGGGTTATAACTTGACTCTTATCACTTGAGAAACTATTTTCTGATATTAGGTTACCGCCAATGCCAACACCGAAAAAAACAGTGAATTTCTTATTCAAATCAATCGGCTTTTTCCTAATAAAACTGTCAATTGCATGGGTAATATTCGTTCGTATCTCGTAACTAAATTGATGTCCATAAAAACGAAAATCATGATTACCTCCCAATATTGAAGGCACGTTGGCTCGACTACTTTCTACCGCAAATGTGTGCGAACCTCCAAAAGGAGTTCTTGCGTATCTAAAAATATGGCTGAAAATTGGATTTGGGTTATAAATAGCTGCAACGTAAAATCCAGTACGAAGCGGTGGGTAGTTGTTTGGTCTAAAAATCATTGTTCCATTTTCATTCCATATTGATGTAGTGCTAGCCAAAACCCTTGGTTGATTAATTAGTAATCCCGCTTCAATATTTACTTTGCTGATATTTTGTGCCAAGCAGGTACATGCGAAACAAATTGAAGAAATAAAAAGTGTTAGTTTCATATTATTTTGCTCTTGCTTTATTGTTATAGATATTATACACCAAGCCGATGGAAAATCCACCGGATGAACTCGGACCGTAAGCAGTAGTACTACCTATAAGTTGATTGTTATATACATATTCGTTATGAAATTTAAATAATGGGTTACCAAATGGTGCGTGCAAAAACATTCTTGCATTTACACTAAACCTGTGATGAAACCGATACTGTGCAATTAGTTCCCCTTGTAAATAGCCGTTAAAAAAAGCTTGATCGTGAAAATCTCTGTTCAATACTCCTAGTTCACCGTTGGGCCCATTCACGAATGTTGGAAAAAATCCAATTCTCGCCAAAGCTCCCTCAAATGGCCGCTGCCTGAAGGTAGTGCCTAGGGAAGCTTGAAGAAACGTTTTGAGTCGAGGCTCTTTAGTTTGTACTGATGGAAGCCTAAAAACATTATTCCGAAAAAAACGTAATAAGTTAATACGTGCATGCATTCCACATAATAAGTAAGTGTTACCAGCGGAAACAAGATTTAGGTTGGGTGGAGATGGATATGACGTACTTCGTAAAATATCAAAAGTACTACCTCCATTACCATAGGTTATACTGCCGGCTTGAAAACCATATTGGAAAACGTGATCTTTCACTTTCGTGGCCGTTAGAAGTATACTAGTGGTTTGAGCACCTACTGTTAGTTCGCTCCATTGAACATTCTGAGGATTAACAACAAGTACATTAGGTAGCGTGTTTCTATTCGAAGATTGAACGTGTATCCCTAATTCCCAATTTCTTGTAGATTGACAATTGCCGCTGATATTTAAGAGAGAAACTAGTACTGCAAATATTGTTGTGAATTTCCAACTCATAGTACCAAATTTATAACAGACTGCAAAATACTTGCAGCCCGTTAAATGTGTTTTTAATAATTACTTACAAACAAATATTCGGGATACTCTGCAACGGCTTTTGTTGCATTCGTAGAGGTCGGATAACCCGAAGAAGCCTGATTTGGTGGCGAATAAAACCTCAACCTCATAAGGGCATTCCATCCGTTATGATAGGTCTTTCGAGTGAAGGCCACGCCTCTTGCGTCGTGAGCTTCAAAATTTCTACGGTCATCATTTCCGCGGCGTGGATGGAACCAAATTTCATACCTTGCTCTATGAAACGCCACTGGAACCAGACCTCTCATCGTTATAGATTCAATATCGTTAGCAGCACTCATCCGAGTAAATAAAAGGAAACGAATACCATATTTTCTATAAACGACGGCATGACCGTAGATTACAATATCAGTTCCACTACAACGAGGTTCCATAACAGTTCGGTCAAATAGTGGATTGGTGGTGCACAAAGCTGGAAATGCAGGTCCATAATTTCCACCAGCGACGTTAAGGCGGCGAGCACCTTCCGGCCATTGTATTACGTTTCCGCTAACCGGTGGTGTCGTAGGATAATTGTTATCAGTAAAGTAATCCAACACATCGTCGTCAACAGTAAAAACAAAAATATTTGGATTCGACTCGTCCTTATCAAGGAGAGCCTGATAACTACTTCGAAAATGATTTCGATGTAAAACTAAAACCTTGTCTGTAAAGGGATTGTACTGAATACGGTAATCTCCAATTTCTACAATACCATCTTGGTTCAAGATACTTACGAATGCAGTATCCTCTAACAAATCTCCAATCTTAGCATCGATACCAGGTATTCCAGTTGGTTGGTTCCATCTAGCTGTAGTGCTACCACTATTGTTACCCCGTTCCTGTAATCTTTCTCCCAAATTCTGATAATTGGAACTAGTGTTCAAATAGTGATAAATCTTAGATCGTTCCTCGGCGTTTTCCATAGTGATGTAGCCTTTATAGGCGTTAAAATCCTTGAAAACTACTACACCATTTTTTACCGTAATGGCATCTCCTGCGGGGGGGGGAGTCAATACTATTTTTTGAACAAGAAGCAAAAGTTGCCGTAACTAATGCCAGTTTAACCCATTTGATGTTTTTTTGCATTTTAATTGTTTTTTAGATTTAGCGTAATCGGCCAATTATAGAGTTAAATTATGCTAACCGAACGAAATAGAAACTTTTGTTAAATACAACTCTTTAAATACAATTAATGATATTTAAACAAAACGCTATATTTAGCAACTTGTTAACAAAAAATCTATTTTAAACAAAGCGTTTTTTTTGAATTATTCAAACTTTCCATATAGCTAGTTACTTGGGTATTACTCCAGAAAGCCTAAGCCGAATTCGTAAAAAATTGAGCAAGTGAGTGTTCTGTTTTTAAAATGCACTGGATGCCGCTGTTTTGAAATAGCACGGTTGTCTATTGATTCTTGCGCCCACACTTTGTTGGTGAAGAGATTTTATTTTGCCTAAATTTTAGCGTGTAAGGTTGTATTAGGGTTTAGAACCAATTTTTATCAACTTTCTTCGGGAGCATTCTCACTGCCATTATGGAAATTGACAGTTTCTTTGCTGATGGTGCGAAAGAGTTTGTAAATTATCAAAACGATTTGCGAACCAAACGTGCCGTGGAAAGAAATATAGAAATAATTGGTGAAGCAGTAAGTTGTATCCTGAAAAAAGAGAATACAATATCCATATCCAATTCAAGAAAAATTGTTGACACGAGAAATAGAATTATTCTCGGGTACGATTCCGTATCCGACGATGTTATTTGGGGCATCGTTATTCTACACTTCCCTGTATTACAAAAGGAAGTTCAAGAACTATTGGGCGAATAGTTACGTACCATCAACAACACAAACCACTTTGTGTAAACATGGCCGCCCACTTGAGGCATAGCTTACTTATGTTCCTCTTTTATTCTCTCTGTTCGGCATCCTGGCCAATTTTGGCATAATTGTATAGTAACCACACTGACGATATGCAGTGCAGTGATAGGCTGTAGTTTTAGTGAATGCTATTCCTACCATCGCCAAACGCCCTGCCAAAAACTCACTGCCCTTTTCGCTGTTGGCTACGCCAAAGCCACGGTGGTGTGGGGTTGGGTTGGCTCCAAAGTGCTTTTTTGCGT
>RDXK01000148.1 GCA_004292605.1 Bacteroidota bacterium | reverse complement strand
TGGAATTCCAAATAAAAAGTGGACATTATTTTTAAGGGATTTATGCTGCTTTTTTTTGTTGGTTATTAAATATGTTTAAATGTTCGTTGATGGTGCGATGTTGGATGTGTGAATGTCTCCTTCGTTTGTTGTAAAATCTTTCGATGTAATCAAATATCGACAGTTTTGCTTGCTGCTTTGTTTGGTAGGTTTGATGGTAAATAAGTTCGGTTTTTAGTGTTTTGAAAAAGCTTTCCGCCACAGCATTATCCCAGCAATTTCCTTTTCTACTCATACTTCGAACGATATTTCTGTGTTTTCCCACGATTTCCCTAAACTCATCGCAAGCGTATTGTATGCCTCTATCGGAGTGAAAAATAAGTTCCTTATTTGTATCAATAGGACTATTAATACAAGCCATTTTAAAGGCTGCAACACTGGTTTGTGCTGTCTTCATGGTATTGCTTAACGCCCAACCAATAACCTTTCTTTGGAACAAATCAATCACCGCCGTTAAGTACATCCAACCCTCCTTAGTATGGATGTAAGTGATATCGGATACCCAAGCAATATTCTTTTCAGCCACACAAAATTTCCTATCAAGCACATTGTCAACTACTGGATAAGAATGGCTGGAGTCAGTGGTAACCCTATATCTCCTTCTTACGATGCTTCTAATATTGTTTTTACGCATTATTCTTGCTACTAAAACCTCCGATACTTTAATGCCCTTCTCACGCAGCTCTACCGTAATTCTTGGGCTTCCATATCTACGCTCGCTATTAGCATACGCTACTTCTATTTCCTTTAGTAAAATCGCCCTTCTATTAGCCCGTTTACCAGGCACTGTATGCAACCATTTGTAGTAACCACTTTTACTTACCTTGAGTAATTCGCACATCTTCTCAACAGGAAACTCCTTACAATGCCGTTTTATGAACGCAAATCTTACCTGTCTTTCTTGGAGAAGATGGCAACCGCCTTTTTTAAAATATCCCGTTCAAGTTGAGCATCTAACAAAGCCTTTTTCAAAGCCATATTTTCTAATTCAATACTTGACTTCGGGCTAGAAATCTTTGCAGAACTATCTAGCTCACCAGCTTCATACTCTTGGCTCCAACGACTGATATTCTTTGCAGAAATTTCTAACTCCTTCGCCACTAATATCTGTGAACCCTTCAGTTTACTTAACTCTACAGCCTTCATCTTAAAATCAGTACTGTACTTGTTTACTTTTCGTGCCATAATTAAATCTAATCACTAATCTCTTAACTTAATCGTCCACCTAAAAGTAGGAACTGCACTTACGCAGAGAGGGAAGCAAGAGTTTCTAACAGAAATACCGAAACGCATTGAAAAAATATCTACTTCCTACGTATTGTATTTCTGGCGTATAGTACCACCAAAATACACGCTACTATAAAACCTGTACGGTACAGCAAATTATCTTGCTGAGTACCCAAATAACCTAAGATAACAATAACTATAAGCAATAAAACTGCACCAGCCAATCGTGCTGCATTGAACATAAGATAAAAACTTTTAGCATATATAAAAAGCCCTTTTTTGCTAGGCACAAAACAGGGCGAACACAACATTAAAGTGGCCTCGTCAGGAATCGAACCTGAATCTGGAGCTTCGGAAACTCTTATACTATCCATTGTACTACGAAGCCATAAGGTGGCAAAAGTGCAATTTTTACCGCATGTGAAAAAATCAATGTTTTATTTAAACTAACGTGTAATAAGGCCTATCAAAACACCCAAAGAAGTAAAAAATAAAGAGAGATAACTAATACCAACTAGTAAGCACAGCAACAAATAAAATGAAACCTCGGCCCTAAGCTATTCGTTTTTAATTTGTACCACTTTTACCTCACTGATTTTAAAAAGTTGCTTATCGGCAGTAACCAAATTTGCTCGCAGAAACTTTGCGGTGGCTACAATTAGGGCATCCATAGGCTTTAGATTATATTTATCGTTTATATTTCCAATTAACAAGAAATTTAATTTTGCCTAATTTTGAAAACAAATGACAACTAAAGAAAACATATTATCCATTTTAAAAAAACATAAATCAGAGTTGTCAAAACTTGGTGTTTCCACAATTGGATTATTTGGTTCTTACTTGAATGACAAGCAAACCATTGAAAGTGATATTGACCTGCTAATAGACTTTGACCCTGAAAAAGAAAATTTTGACAACTACATGGCAGTGTATGACATTTTTGAAAATATATTCAAAAATGAAAGAGTTGAAATTGTGACAAAAAACGGACTAAGCAAACACATTGGGCCTCGGATACTAAGTCAAATAATTTATGTATAAAGAGCCCACGCAATTTTTAAAGCATATAGCTGAAGAGTGCAATTATTTACTCTCGATAAGCGAAAATCTATCGAAGAACGACTTTCTTGATAACGAGACCCTAAAAAGAGCCGTAGTTAGGAGTTTAGAAATAATTGGAGAAGCTACAAAAAAGATCCCTGCTGATTTTAAAGTAAAATGGAGTTCCATACAGTGGAAAAATATGGCAGGCATGAGAGACCGACTAATACATGACTATATGGGCGTAAACTATTCAATAGTGTGGGATGTTTTCAAGAATAAAATCCCGGAACTAACGCATCAAATTCAAGAGGTATTAGAACATAATCAATAAACCCACAACCAACACGAGGCGTTGTACAAGTTTGGGCACCCTTCCTGAATCTGGAGCTTCGGAAACCGCTATCGTATTCAATATACTACAAAGCAACAGGCAAGTAAACATTTACAACTAATGACCACGCAACCAATGGGAAACCGATACTCTCCGCATTTACTTCAATAAACCACTAGCATTGGTAGCAAATATTTTTACCGCAATGGCCAATAAAATAACTCCAAAAAACTTACGTACTGCTAATAAACCCGCAGGGCCCAATAAACGCTCGATATAATTGAGCGATTTTAATACTATATAAACAATTAATAAGTTGAGCACAATGGCTATGGCCACCGGCCATTCATCGTAGTTAGCCCGTAAAGAAATAATAGTGGTAAGTGTACCACTACCCGCAATTAAAGGGAAAGCAATGGGTACTACCGTGCCCGATTTAGGATCGTCACCACCCTTAAAAAACTCATGCCCCAAAACCATTTCCAAGCCTAAAATAAATATTACAATACTACCACCTACGGCAAAGCTTTTTACATCTACCCCCAAAATGGCCAAAAACTTTTCGCCCACAAACAAAAAAAGCAACATTAATGCACCCGATATTAAGGTAGCCCTAAACTCCCTTATTCCACCCATTTTTTCTTTTAGTCCTATCAATAAAGGCACGGAACCCACAATATCTATCACCGCAAATAAGGTAAAGGTTACGGTAAGCAATTGATCGATACTAAAGGGCATATACACTAATTTATACGAAGATACAATTAGTTAGTAGGCTTATGTACTTCTACCACCACAGGTTCAGGATTATTTAATACTTGGTACTGCCATTGCTGCTGCAAAAAACTCAACTTTACCACACAGCCATAATGTAGTTTAAAGGCCGCAAAACTATCCTGCAAAGGTGTTTGTGTAATATACGATAAAATGGAACGTAACACTCCACCATGTGCCACCAAAGCCAAGCTACTGTACTGCTGGGTAAGTGTTTCAAAACATTGTGTAACACGGCTGTATAGCTGCGTGTAACTTTCGCCACCGGGTATAATGGTATGTACAAACTCGTTCATCCATGGGTCAATCTCTGCTTTGGGTATATCGTTCCAGCGTTGCATTTCCCATTGGCCACAATTAATTTCCATGATATTTTTTTCCCATTCAATGCTGTATTGCGGAAAAAGCGTTTGGGCCAGTTTGCTACATCGCTGTAAGGGGCTGCTTACCACATGCTGCGGTAATACGCCTTGTAAAACAGCACGAATGGCATCGGCTTCCGCCTCAAAACTTTCTGTAATATCTAAATCGGTTTGGCCATAACAAATACCTTTTTCTACAGCTGGGGTGGTATGCCTAATTAAATATAACTCCATAATACAAGGTTAGTTATATAACATACACATTCCGTAACTTGTTGGGTAGCACCTAGGCAGTCGCCTGTATAACCACCAATTTTTCTCTTAAAATACCAGGCACATAACAATACCGTAACACAGCATGGAAATACCGTTAATACGTAAGCTGTTGGTAAAAAATATGTACCTAATAATAGTGGCAACAAAGCTACCGCCCACTCATATGCATATAGTTTTCTGTTGGCTAGTGGCTTTACTTTACTAGTATCTATATCCTGCACATAGGTCAGTAACTGCATCACCCCTACGGCACACAATCTACTAATACTATGAGCATACAGCATGCTAGCAGCCACCTGCCAAGGAACTAGTTTCGTAGAAAGCTCTGTAAGTAATAAAAACTTGGTGCTTAGCATACCAATTAATCCGATAACGCCATAGGTGCCTAGGCGACTATCCTTCATAATAACAAGTATTTTTTCCGGGGTGTAACCACCACCAAAGGCATCGCAGCTATCGGCCCAGCCATCTTCATGAAAAGCCCCTGTAAGCAGTATGGTGCTGATAGTACTTACTACAATAGATAAGGAAATACTTACATAGTGCTGTAATAAAAAATACGTAACAGCAGCCACAAGCCCCACCACCACGCCAACCCAACTAAAATAGCGAGCACTTTTTTGCAGTATCGGCAAACTGTATGGTATGGTAGGTACTGGCAAACGAGTAAAAAACATACAGGCGGTAAAAAAATATACCGCCTGCTTGTATAAAACATTTCCCGTCAAGGAATTATTAAACTGCTGCATACTTATGTACCAGTGCTTACCCCGGCACTTTCAAAACTAGCCATTTCATTTACAAAACTGCATGCTGCCCTCAAAATAGGTATGGCCATAGCGGCGCCCGTACCCTCGCCCAAACGCATTTGTAACTGTAATAACGGTGTGGCATGCAAGTGGTGTAGCATGGTGGTATGGCCCTGCTCCTGACTGCAATGAGCAAAAACGGCGTTAGCAACAATGGCAGGCTCTATCAACTGTGCTATTAAGTAGGCACTGGTAGCTATAAAACCATCTACCAAAAATACCATCTGCAATTTATAGGCATGTAAAAACGCACCCACCATAGCAGCAATTTCAAAACCACCCACTGCCTGTAAAAGTGCCAAAGGCTGGGCACTTGGCAATGATAACTGGTGTAGCTGATACACTTTTTCCAAGGTGGCCAATTTGGTAGTTAATTGGCTATCATTCACCCCCGTACCACGCCCTACACAATCTTGTACAGGCAAGCCAAGTATAGCACTCATTAATAAAGAAGCTGCACTGGTGTTACCAATACCCATTTCACCAAAGCCTATAACGTTTGTACCTTTCTGGTAAGCTTGTTCTACTGCTTGCACACCTATTTGCATAGCCTGCTGCACTTGCGGTTCGCTCATGGCCTTACCTTCTAAATAATTAGCTGTACCCATGGCTATTTTACTATGCGTAATGGGTAGACTTGTATCAAACACGGTTTTTACACCACAATCAACCACAGTTAAGCTACAATCATTTACCTTACAAAATGCGTTGATAGCTGCACCGCCAGCACAAAAATTATATACCATTTGTGCAGTAACTGCTTGCGGAAACGGATTCACCAAGCCTGCAGCTGCTATACCATGATCGGCTGCAAACACCACAATATGCGGCTGTACTACTTGTGGTAATAGCGTTTGCTGTACGGTACCTATTTGCAAAGCCAACTTCTCCAGTATACCAAGCGAACCTAATGGCTTGGTTTTGGTATTTATTTTATGCTGTAAAGCATCTATTGAAAAATTACTCATCTATATTTTTATTAGCTAATTCTTGTATACACGGTATGCAAATACACTGTGTATATGTTGAAGCAAATTGCTCCCTAACCTCCGGTGAAATAACCACACCAAAACAAGCACATTGGGTAATATTACCCGGCTTACAAACAAATGCTTTGTTACAGCGTTCGCATATCAATTGCTCGTGATGTGGCATGGCTTTTACAACTGAATACGTAAACCGCCACTTAGCAGAGCAGGCATACTATTGAAACCCGCAATTTCAAAAAACCGCTTACCAGTAATGTTTTGAACTTGTAAAAACAGTTTATGCTTTTGCAAGTAAGTATACTCAGCATAGGCATTGATTATAAAAAATGCATCTAAGTTTACATCTGCCCTTCTAAAACCACCTACATCGTTTCTAGCACTTGCGTACCTACCGGTGATGCTAAAATTAAAGTCCTTAGTGGGCGTAACGGTAAAAACAATATTAGCCATACTACCAGGGCGGCGTAAGCCATACGCATAGGTAGTATCCTTCGCTGTTATACGGCTTTGTGTATTCTCGGTAAGTTTAGTATAGCTATAATTGGCCTGTACTGAAAAAACCTTATTAAACGTGTAGCGAACTTCGTACTCCAAGCCAGTAGCTTTTTGTTTGGTAAAGTTAAAGTAGGTGAATCGGGAATTATCGTAATCTATTCCATTGGTAATATCTCTATGAAAACCAACTAACCTAGTAAACAATTGCTTCTTGCCAAACTGTACCCCAGCCTCGTAATTGGTGGACGTTTCTGGTTGTAAGTTCGGATTTCCGGTACCAAAACCCGCATACAATTGGTATAAAGTAGGTGCCTTAAACCCGGTAGAAATACTGGCCAATACGTGCAAATTTTTATTAATTTTTACGGATGGGTTAAAGGTAAACGTGGTATTATTTCCGTATTTACTGTGGGTATTATTGCGGGCGCCAGCTTCTAAAAAAAACTTACCAAACTGTACCAAAGCAGTAGTATATACGCTATACTGGTGCATACTAGTATCGTTAAAACTGCTATTGAAAGGTCCAAAGCTACTACGTGAGGTAAACTGATTGTTCATGCTACCAAATCGGTAATCGGCACCCAACAAAATTTTTATCCATTTGGCTGCTTGAAAACTTGTGTAACCCTCTACAAACTGGCTCTTTGCAAAAAATGTGTTTAAGCTAAAATTAGTAGCCCCAGGAATGGAAAAATTATCATCAAAAATTCGCTTGTATTCACCATACTGATAATTGAATTGAGCCGTCCACTTTTGCTTTTTAAATTGATAGGTAAAGCCAGTATTAAGGTTATTATTATCAGCAAAAAAATCTCTTTTATCTCTAAATGCACCGGCGTCTATACCCGTACGGTAAGCACTATTTTGTACAAATGCACGGATATTTTGGTACTCATTTATTTGGTAGGTGATAGCGGTACTTACTACATCGCTGTTATAAAAATCTCTATCAAAATTTCTTCCATTGGCAGATGAATCGTAGGCCGATGAAAATCCGTTGCTTGCCAACTTTGCGTATCGTGCCGTGTAGGTGAATTTACCAATTTTGCCAAAGGCCTGCACATTGGCCCTAGTGGTATTGTAATTACCTAAACCCACAGAAACATTGGCGTTAAAGGGCTTTGAAATATTATTTTTAGTAGTAATAATATTGATTACACCCGCAATGGCATCGCTACCATATAAAGTACTTTGAGCTCCTCTACAAATTTCAATACGCTCTACTTCATTAATGGAAAATAGGTTCAAATCATAGTCGCCTACTATCTGGCTTGCATCGCCCATGGGTATACCATCCATTAAAATTAACGTACGGCCGGTGGCTGCACCCCGCATAAATACGCTTTGTGTACTACCAAGGTTTTGGGTGGCTCCGTTAATCCATAAGCCTGCTTGCTCGGTTAATACTTGGGCTACTGTTTTACCTTGTTGTTTCTGCAATTCGGCATTGCTAATTACGGTGATTACTTTGCCCGTAGTTCCTTGCTTTTGCTCCACCTTATTGGCGGTTACTACTACTTGCTCTAGCTCTCTGCTTAACGCGGTATCTGTGTTTTGTGCGGTGGCAGTGGCAGCAAGCATTAAAGCTGCTGCACTTAAAAATGTTTTGCTCATTCTTCTAATTTTTTTTTGAGTGAAGAATAAGCTTCCGTTAATGAATGAATAAAATGTAAACACACAAGTGTGCCAATTACATCTCTTCGCCTTTCACCCGAAAGCTCAGTGGTTTGTTTGAGGAAGGCAGGTCTTCTGGCTTATAACCCAGTATGTTCGGCCTTCCCGTTGTACACAGTGGCTAAGTGGAACATACCGTTTGATTGCCCTAAAGGCAATGGCTATTTACAGCTACGGGGATAGCAACGGATTTACACCGTTTTCCCTTTTAATTCTAAACTGTGCTTTGTACAAAAAGCACGCAATAGAAACCAAACTCAGCCGCAAAAATGAAATGTTAACGTGGCTTTACCAAATTAAATTATTTTCATAGCTACTAAACTAAGTGCATGAAACAGCAGCAAATAGGTGTTTTTAGTCTTACAATGATTGTAATTGGCCTTGTGATAGGTATGGGTATTTTTCGTACTGCTGCTACTAGTGCAGCCAATGCTATTACACCCACCGTGTATTTTACCAGCTGGCTAGTAGGTGGCTTTATTGCTTTTTGTGGTGCCCTTACATACGCCGAAATTGGGAGTAGATACCCCGTAACGGGTGGCTACTACAGGGTATTTGCCTATGCTTACCACCCAAGTATAGCGTTTGGCATCAATTGTATTATTTTAGTAAGCAATGCTGCCAGCCTTAGCGGCGTAGCCCTTATAGGCAGTGGCTACCTTAGCAAACTGTTTCCCAGTATTATTTATACCGATTTACACAAAGCCTTTGTAAGTTGTACAGCCATTGCTATGTTTTACTTGCTTAACCTACGGGGATTGCAAATGAGTTCCACCGCTCAAAATATTTTGATGCTGCTAAAAATAGGCTTGATCGTTTTCCTCATAAGTTTATTATTTGGCGAGTACCCTACACCACCCGCAGCCATAGTACCTACAAGTGTACCAACTATGGATTGGATTACAAGTTTAGGTGCCAGCCTTATAGCTGTTTCCTTTACCTATGGCGGCTACCAGCAAACCATCAATTTTGGAAAAGATATCGATAACCCTAGCAAAAATTTACCTAAAGGAATTTTTATAGGTATGGCTATTGTGATACTTCTATACCTACTTGTAAACGTAAGCTACTACAGCATTGTAGGATTTGATGCCATGAAATTAGAAAAGGAAGTGGCCTATGCAGCATTTCTAAAAGTAATAGGTAGTAAGGGTGCTATTGTATTTTCTTTTTTGCTTTTTGTGGGTGTGTTGAGCTATGTAAATGCTTTGCTGCTGAGCAACCCCAGAGTGATGTACGCCATGGCCAACGATGGTACTTTGCCTAAATTATTTGCACAGCAAAATAAGCAAGGTGCGTTATGGGGCGGACTAACTTTATTTACTAGTTTATGCTTTGTAATTCTATTTTTTTCGCAGCAATTTGAGCAGATACTAAGCTTTACTATTTTCCTAGATTGTTTTGGAATGACGGCTAGTGCTGCCGCTATTTTCAAACTACGAAAACAAACCAAACACCTGAACGGAACAGGCATTTACAGCATGAAATTTTTTCCGGTGTTTCCCGTAATATTTATACTAGCGTATGTGTTTGTGGGTGCTAGTATAGCTATAAAAAATCCTAGTACGGCTGTACTAGGATGTGTGGCTTTAGCTGTTTTTACAGCCCTATATTTTGTAATTAAAAAACCAGCTACTACTGTGCCGTAACAGCCAATTTTACTTCTACCTCGTTACTCATAGAAATACTATTGCCACCTATTCCAAAAGCCTTACGCTGTAGTGTAAAACTTCCTCTGAACACAGTTTCATTGCCTTGTAGCTGTACTGTGAAAGGTATGGCAACGGGTAACGTGGTTTGCTTAATAGTTAAATCGCCCTCTACTGAAAAGCCACCTGCTGCTTGGTTAGTAATTTTTTTACTTACAAATTTTATAACAGGGTATTTTTCTACATCAAAATAATCATCTCTTTTCAAATGGTTATCTCTGCTTCCCATACCCGTGTTGATGGTATTGGATGCGATGGTTACTTCCATGGTACTATTGGCGGGGTTGGCAGCATCCCACTGTATATTACCTTTTAACCCTTGCAAGGTTCCGTTTACTTTTACACCAAAGTTTTTAATAGAAAAACTAACGGAATTAGCAGCGTCCTTAACTACCAACGCCTTACCCGATTGAAGTACAATAGATGTGTACAATAATAACGCAATCCATTTCATATAGAATTATTTAAAAGTGTTGATATGGCGTACTGCCGAAGGAATAAATAACGATTTATCTACCGAATTCATAATGCCAATATCTTGTATAAAGGTAGAGTCATTATTCAAAAATTTCAATAGGGTTTTGATAGAATTTCTTTGGAATAACGATTCAAAAATACTGGCACCCAAATGATTTTTTTTATCCAATATACCCAATAAGGTACTATCAAATAATCGATACTTTTTATCCAAAAAAGTTCGGGTAAGGTGAAGAGAATTACCTGTAATTAGTTGGTTAATAATTCGTTCACTTTCCTTTTGTACAAAGTAAAATGTATAACCCGTACTCGCTTTGGTAGCACCACCCGCGGTACCGATATATACTAATTTTCTCTCCTGCTTAGGGAAGATATAATTGGTCATGGGTATGATACCAAACTCCTTTTGTGTAATGGTGTATTTTCCAAAATTGGCCTTGCCTATATACTCGCTCAAAGCTTGTTCATAAGCATCAGCTGGTAATACCTCTTTTGTAAATAAAGTATATTCTACCAATGCCTTGTTACTAGCGGTTGGTAAACAATACATAAACGTAGTACCATGCTGCTGCGACACAGAAAAATCCATCATCGTAGCCACGGAAGCATCAAATACGGGCTTTTCTGTTTCAATAAACCAACCTTTAAAATGCTGTAATAACAAATAATTATCGGTAGGCAATTGTGCCTGCCACGGCTGCGAACGAATGCTAGAAAATATATAATCGCTTGCGGTATAAAGGCTGCTTTTCGTAGTAACCATACCCGCATCGGCATCTATAGTATTTACGTGATCGTACACAATATCTACTTGCTTTGCTGCGGTAGCTTTGGCAGTGGTGTAAGCAAAAAAATCTTCACTTTTAATCATCTTATAAGCGAAGGGCTGTATGCTTTCTGTTTTAGAAAACTCAGTGGAAGTAAATGTTAGTTGATGCCACTGATGATGTAGTAATTCATCAAAAAAACCCTTTCCCTCCTCCCAAAAACACCAAGTTTTATTATCGGCCTGTTCGGTAGGTTTTGATAATATTAGTATTTTCTTATTCTGAAAAAATGAATGTTTTAGCATACGAGTAACCAAACTCATGCCTGCTAATCCGGCACCAATGATGATATAGTGATACTCGTAGGTTTTCACAAGAACTAAGTAGTAGCTTTCGCTTTTTGAAGCTGCTCATCACGCTTTACTTTATCCCAATATTTTTTGGCTACAATCAGCATCCCAAAACTCTCACCATCTTCTTTATCTAAATATTTATGGTGCATTTTATGTGCCCAGCGTATCGCCTTTATATATCTATTATTACTACGTGTAAACCACTTAAAACGCTGGTGTATAATTACCTCGTGTACCAAGAAATAAGCAAAACCATACATGGCTATTCCAGCACCAATACTTACTACCCACCACACTTCATTCATCATACCAAGCATAATACATAACCAACTTGGCACGGCAAAAATTACAAAGAAGGCATCGTTTTTCTCCCAAAAACCCGGTTCTTTTTGGTGATGATCTTTATGCAAATACCATAAAAAACCATGCATTACATATTTATGGGTAAGCCATGTTATACCTTCCATAATAAAGAACACCAAAAAGGCAAATGCTATATAAAAAAATGTACTCATATCCATATTTTAATTCCTATAAAAAATAGTGCCTGTATAAGTAACAATGCTATTACTATTTGGTTTTTCGATTTTAGTTGAAAATACGCAAATACGCCAGCAATGAAGGAACTTATTATAAACCAACACACGTAATTGTATACAGGAATTACATTATTAGGAAACCACTGCCAATACCCCAAACGTATGGCGCCAGGCTCCATGATGTAATCGAAGGCAGTAGTAACCAATCCTACCAACATAGCAAACAAAAGCGTAAAAAATAGGCTATTTGCTGCTCTTATTTGGGGCACAAAAGCCAGTAATTTGTGTACCACATGAATACTTGCATACACCGTAATAAACCAGTTAATGCCTATTAATATGGGTACATCCGCCACTTTTACGCCAAGTGTTTCTCCATAAGCATAGTTGCCAAATAAAAGCTGTGTGTGTACCCCTATCACTTCAGAAAAATAACCGGTAAAAAATGCGAGTGATGCAAACCCAATAAAGCCTTTATTTATTCCACGCTCATTCCAAAATACCAAAGCTGTACAAATAACCAGTGTTAGCGGTGTGGCTTGCACAAACCAATCTTTATACTGGGTAGTCATGCCCCATAAACCAAAGCCGTGAAACAAACCCAATATCCAATAGCTTATGGCTAATCGGTTTTTTGCCAACCAGCTAGCTATTGAAATGTTAGCTACTTGCATATTGCTTGGCAATTAAGTTTCCAACTATACCAGCACTTTGTAGACACAAAGGAATACCACCACCAGGATGAACGCTACCACCCACAAAATATAAATTTTGGAACTCCTTACTAAAATTGGGGTGACGTAAAAATGCCGACAATACGCTATTGCTACTAGTGCCGTACAGCGAACCCATGTAAGAAGATGTTACGGCTTCTATTCCTTGTGGTGTAAGCACTTCTTCCTCTTCAATATAATCCGCCACGGAAACCCCTAAGCGGTTAGATATTTTTTGTAAAATATGTTCTCTAGCTGCAGGAATCAACTGTTGCCAACTGGTAGTATTGGTGGCAGGTGCGTTTATCATTACAAACCAATTTTCACAGCCGGCAGGCGCTTGTACCCCAGGCTCACATTTGCTAGTGATATTTACATACACCGTAGGATCGGGATACAACTGCTTTTTTGAAAAAATATGTTCAAACTCAGCTTCGTAATTACGTGTAAAAAAAATATTATGTAAACCGAGCTCGGCAAACTCACGTTTGATACCCCAATAAAAAATTAAAGCACTTGAGCTACGTTCCTGCTTTAATACTTTAGCAGCGTTGGTGGGCTGGTTGAGAAGATTTTGATACGTAAAATATACGTCCATATTACTCACCACTACATCTGCAAAAATATTTTCATTATTCACCACTACCCCTTGTACTTTACCACCATTGGCTATAATGCTTTGTACAGGTGCATTGTACACAAACTGCACACCTTTTTTTTCCGCTAGTTTTACCAATGCTTGGGTAATACTTATCATTCCACCTCGGGGGTAGTAAGTACCTTGTGTGTGCTCTAAATGAGCTATCATGGTCAGCATGGCCGGCGCCTTGTAAGGATTGCTACCATTGTAGGTAGCGTATCGATTAAACAATTGCACCGTTTTCGGATTCTTAAAAAACTTACTGTTATAAGCAAACATACTGCTAGTAATATGCGATGCTGTGGTAGTTTTTAGTGCGTTGCTCCAAGGTATTTTAGTAAGCGTACTAGTTTTATGCAATGAATTGGTTAAAAATGGTTCGCCTAAGTACTGGTACATACTACTTGCTTTTTGCAAATACTTGCCCACCATACCTGCCTCTTCGCCGTGCTTATTTACAAGTTCCTCTACAAACTTTTCGGTATTGGTGTAAGCGGTAATATTGGTATCGTCGTCAAAAAAATATTGGCAAGCCACTTCTTGCGATTGGTAGGAAAAATAATCTTCTATTGGCTCGCCAGCAAGTGTAAAAAGGGCTTCAATATTTTCTGGTTGAGTAAACAAACTGGGGCCAGCATCAAAACTATAATCACCTAATGTAAAGTGCGAAAGTTTACCGCCAGCATAGGCATTTTTTTCAAATACAGTTACGGTAAACCCTTGCACAGCAAGCCTTACAGCCGTAGCTATGCCTGCCACGCCAGCACCAATAACCACAGCGTTTTTAGGAAGCAAGCTCATATACAGGCAAATAATTGGCTTCTAAAAATTTTTGCTTTACGGTAGGTAATACTTGCTTGAACCAAACGGTGAACAAGTGTGGCTGAAGTTTTATCTCTTTCTCTATTTGCTCAAAACTTGCATACCTATATTGCATTACTTCGGCAGTATTTATTACGGGCAAATGAGCGTAAATGCCAATAAATACATGATCGTACTCGTGTTCAATCAAATTGTTTTCTACAGCTGCATGGTACACAAAACTATGCACCCAAGTTAGCGGTGTAGTGAAACCCATTTCCTCCTGTAACCGCCTATTGGCTGCCTGCAGTGTAGGCTCGCCGGGCATAGGGTGACTGCAACAAGTGTTGGTCCATAAACCGCCACCATGATATTTATCTAAAGCACGTTGCTGTAGTAACAGCTGCCCCTGACTGTTGGTAATAAATACGCTAAACGCACGATGCAGTAACCCTTTTTGGTGAGCGGCTAATTTATCCATCTCGCCTAGGGGTTCGTCGTTTTCGTTTACTAGTACTACCAATGACATTTTATGTATAAAATTATATTATAATATATTTAATTGACTTCGCAGGCCCGCCTTCGCTACTATAAATGCTTTTCCGTAATTGGGTATTCGTACCCGAGTTTCTAAGATAGTTTCGGGATTAAGCTGCTTTATTTTTTTAAATAAACTCAGGTAATATTTGTAGGCCACGTACACACCAAATCGCACTTTCATGGGTAGTTGGATGATTCCTTGGTAGGCATGGTCAAAATCGGCCTGAATATCTTCTTCTATCGCAGCTTTTTCTTTGGCGGTAAAATTATTAAAGTTGCACCCGGGAAAATACATCCTGTCTAGCGCTAGGGCATCGTTCTTTATATCTCTTAAAAAATTCACTTTTTGGAAGGCAGCACCCAGGCTTTTTGCATAAGGCATTAGCACTTCGTAGGATGCTCTATCGCCATCGCAAAACACATATAAACACATTAAGCCTACCACTTCTGCACTGCCGTAAATATATTCGTTGTACCCTTGGGAGTCGTATTCCTTTTGATGAATATCCCACTCCATACTTTTAAAAAAAGCATTAACCAGGGCTAGGTCAATTTTGTATTGATTTACGGTTAATTGAAAGCTATGTAAAATGGGGTTTAAACTAATACCTTCGTTAATGGCGGCATAGGTATCGTTTTTAAAACGGGCAAGCAATTGTTCTTTATCAAATTCGTGAAACGTATCTACAATTTCATCGGCAAAGCGTACAAATCCGTAGATATTATAAATAGGTGTTCTAACATCTTTATGAAGCAGCTTGATGGCCGATGAAAACGAGGTGCTGTATAACTCGGTGGTTATTTGGCTACTACGCTGGCTGGCTTGGTGAAACAGTTGCATCATAGTGAGTAATTTAATTTATTGTTTACAAAACACTGCTTAATACAGTTTGTTTATTGCACAGGAAAACTTTTTTGAATTTCTCCCGCTACTACTTCGCCACTAATTAAGCTAGGTGGTACACCGGGGCCTGGTACGGTAAGTTGACCTGTATAAAAAAGATTTTTCACCTTTTTACTTTTGCAAGCTGGTTTTAGTATAGCCGTTTGTAATAGTGTATTGGCAAGTCCATAGGCGTTTCCTTTAAAAGCGTTGTAATCGCTTATAAAGTCGCTTTGAGCAAAGCTCTTTTTGTATACGATGTTTTGCTCAATTTTTTCGCCAATTTCTTGTTCAAAACGTTGTAAAATTTGCGAGAAATATTTATCTCTTACTTCCTCTGTATCGCCCTGTAAACCTGTAGCTACGGGTATTAGAAAAAATAAATTATCAAACCCTTCGGGTGCTCCGGTACTATCGGTAGCCGTAGTTCTACTTACATAAAACAACGGATTGGTAGGCCAGGTTTTTGTTTCATAAATTTCCTTGCCATGCAAACCAAAATCGGCATCAAAATACAAGGTATGATGAGGTACTTGCGGAATTTGCTTGTTAATACCTACATAGTACAATAAACAACTGGGAGCCATGGTTCTGGTATCCCAATATTTTGCTGAGTACGATTGGTATTGCGGCGCTAGTAATTTTGTTTCCACGTGGTGATAATCGGCACTAGCCACTACTACTTTGGCTTCGGCGGTTTTGCTTTCACCGTTTTGGGTATATTTTACTTGGCTTGCAACACCGTTATTTACCACGATCTCCGTTACGTTTGCCCCCAACTGAAACTGTACACCCAGCTC
>RDXK01000081.1 GCA_004292605.1 Bacteroidota bacterium | reverse complement strand
GCCATTGCGGGTAGTAGTATGGGAGGCCTTATAAGTTTATACGCCGTATTACAATACCCCAAAACCTTTGGGATAGCGGGGGTATTTTCGCCAAGTTTGTGGATAGCTCCTAACCTGTACCAGAAAGCCCAAACCTTTACTACCAAAGGCACGGTAGCAATTTATCTATACGCTGGTGGTAAAGAAGGTGGTAGCCCCAAAACAGCTGCTCAGCAAGTGGAAGAAATGGCCTTGGTGTTCGATAAAAATCCACAAATTTCCTTTACTAAAATAGTGTACCCTAATGGGCAGCACAATGAAGCTACTTGGCGGCAGGAAATAGATGATTGGTACAAATGGCTTGCAGGTATGTGGTAAACCAGCCCGATGCTACAAAATATAGGTTACCCCTTCCAACGCCAAATCGGTATTCGGAAACACTTCTTTTGCTTCCTCTAAAAAAGGTGTCAATTGCTCGTATTTACTACTGAAATGGCCAATTAATAGTCGTTTAGCATTGGCCTGCACAGCTATACTAGCCGCTTGGTGGGTGGTACTGTGAAAACGAAGGGCAGCCCGTTCCTCTAAATCTTTTAAATAGGTGGTTTCATGGTACAAAACATCTACCTGCTGCACCTGTGTACAGATGGATGGCAAATACTGTGTATCAGCACAAAAAGCATATTTTTTACCACTGGTATTGGCTATCGTAACTTGCTCGTTGGCAATGGTTTCGCCGTTTTTGTTGGTATAATCCCGCCCTAGTTGTAAGGCATCAAAAAAGCTAGCAGGAATCCCTGCGGCAATTGCTTTTTCGGGCACAATTTTTCGGGGCTTTTTACGCTCTTCTATTACAAAACCAAAACAGGGAATACGATGACTCACGGGAAAGCAACGTATCAAAAATTTGGGCTCTTCCACCAAAATAGCAGCATGGGTAAGTACATGAAAATGTAAGGGAAAAGGTAAATCCATAGCAGCTGCTGCAAACTGCAATTGGCAAATTTGCTCTAGCCCTGCCGGCGAATAAATATGCAGCGGTGCCGTACGGCCAAACAGTCCCATACTAGTTACCAAACCAAAAATGCCAAAGTAATGATCGCCATGTAAATGCGATATCAAAATGTGGTTTATTTTGCTGCGTTTTACTTTAAACTTACTCAGTTGCATTTGCGTGCCTTCACCACAGTCTATAAGCACTAACTGGTCGTGCAAGGTTACCACCTGTGCAGTGGGGTGCCTGTCGTAAGCTGGTATAGCCGAATTATTTCCAAGTATGGTAACCCCTAACATGAGTAGAATCTATTAATCTTGTAAAAATAACATGCAGAACATTGCTAGTTAATAAGCCATGTAGTATTTACAATATTATACCATTTGGCTTAGTATATTGAATACTTTTCAAGGAAACACAAATGCTATTAAACGAAACTAGGTACAATAGGTTAAACACACTACTCGATTACAGGCAACCCAATCTTACTGTGGTGTTAGAAAACATACACGACCCTCAAAATATTTCTGCAGTTATGCGTACGGCAGATGCCGTGGGTATACACGAAATTTTTGTAATAAATACCACAGAAGCTACCTATAAAGTTTGGGGCAAAAAAAGTAGCGCTAGTGCATACAAATGGGTAAAAGTGTATTTATTTAGAACGGTAGCGGAAGCCATGCACGCAGTAGCTAAAAACTACCCTACCATCTACGGTACTGCACTGCACCAACAAAGCGAAAGCCTGTATGCTACTAACTTAACCTTACCTACAGCTATTGCGTTTGGGAATGAACACAGCGGACTTAGCCCTGACATGCAAACTTATTGCAACGGCTTTATTACCATTCCTATGGTGGGTATGGTACAAAGTTTGAATATTAGCGTAGCGTGTAGTGTGTGCTTATACGAAGCTTTTAGGCAAAAGCAATTAGCT
>RDXK01000147.1 GCA_004292605.1 Bacteroidota bacterium | reverse complement strand
ACTGCAAGTGATGTATAAAAAATGTCCACCACTTTCTACACTTTTCAGGCTGTTTTGGGCAATTTTTCGTTGTAGTTCCACATAGCTTTCTACCTTCTCGGGTGTGCAAATACGTAACTGCTCGGGCGTGCGGGCCCATGTACCGCTTCCACTACAAGGCACATCGGCCATCACCAATTGAAAACTTCGGTTGGTTACCTTCGCATTTCCAGCACTCACATCTACCGCTAAGGTTTGGTATTGGCTAAACCCCGCTTCCTGCATACGGGTGGTGTAGTTGCGTAAAATTTGAGGGCGTACATCCGTTGCAAAAACCTTCGCCTGCTGAAAATAATCTATGGCTAGCAAGGTTTTTCCTCCGCTGGCGGCACACACATCCCAAATTTGTATGGGCATAGTTTTGTATCGGGCAGGGAGCCATGTAAATAAAGTGGCTACTTGCTGACTGCCCCAATCCTGCACCACTACCTGCTTATTGATAGTGAGCACTTGCTGCACCGCAGTATTGGGTGCCACCGCTAAGCAGGTAGGCTCCACCACTGTATAAGGAATTTGTTGTTGAGCTAAAGCCGCTTCTACTGCGGCGGCTTTGTTAGGTCGTATACGCAAATAGGTAGAAGGTTGCTGTAGCAACTGGGTACAATATGTTGTATAATTGATTTCGGTACTCAGCAAATGCTGGGTTGGCATCCAATTGTCCTTGTCAAAAAATGGAAAATGCTCTTTTAACACCTCCCATTTTTCTGCTGGGGTTAGGCCCAGAAATGGCAACAACACTGCAGGGATAATGGGTTCCCAAATACCAACGTTCGTTCTCGTAAGAAAAAGTGCTACCACCACCGCATCGGCTACTTGCCAGTTGTTTACCGTATAACCTAACCTGTAATAACTAAACACCGCATCAGCAATATTTTTTCTATCCTTTGAGCCATGTTTTTTATTAGCTGCTAAAGCTTGTTTCACATACAATGCTAGCGGTTCCTTTTGCGGATAAGCTCCAATAATAGCTACGGCTTTTTCTAAATGATGTTGGGCAATACTCATACTGCAATACTACGTTTTGTTCAATTGAATTTGAACATCCAAAACCATGGCGGCTCGCTCAAACAGCCTTTGTGCAGGTGCTGTACATAAGATTGTTTTACTTTGTTGCCATGCAGTTACTGTCCATCACATATCCCACACCGCAATTCAAAACCAAAATTGTAGCTGGTGTAACCCAAATATGGGACTCGTGGCGTAAAAAATGGATTGTATTAACGCCTGAGGAATGGGTACGACAAAATTTTATTGCCTACCTCACCCAAGTGCTTCAATACCCAAGTGGAAGCATAGCCGTGGAAAAACAAATAACCTTACTAGAGCGTACCAAAAGATTTGATATTGTAGTATATAAAAATGGGCAACCTTGGCTTTTGGTAGAGTGTAAAGCACCTGAAATAGCACTGACGCCGCAAGTATTAGAGCAGGCATTAACTTACAATGTACACCTGCAAGTTCCTTTCATTGTTATTACCAATGGGCAGCATACGGCCGGCTGGCAATTAACGCCCACGGTTAGGGTTTTAGCTACTATGCCCGTATATTAAAATAATTCCATATCACCTAGTGTATAGCTCCAGTTATGGGTGTCCATCAGAAAAGGCATTTCTGTAGGTATTTGAATATCCCTGAGTGTTACTTGCGGGCCCAAAGGCCTTACTGGTAACCAACCCAAACCACTTATTTGCTTTCCTAGTTGCAGGTATTGATTACCACTCATACTTGTAAAATCTATTCCGTGCTGCTGTGTAAATACGCGTAATTGCTTGTTAAAATGCTGGGTGTTTACTGTAGTTTGCAATGGTATAAACTCCGTAATTCTAAACTCTTTAATATAGCTCTGTAGCTTATTTCTACCAATGGCTATATAGCTTTCACCATCGGTAAAATACACGTATTTGTATAATGGATTAATTGCATATCTCCACCGGATATACTCGGCCGATAATACGGTGTGTACACCCGGTGGTGCAGGAAACTTGGCTGGTAAAATGGCCAGTAGCGGCCGCCAATCTACCGTAGGTGTAGGGTCGGCACTTACACCGCTAAATTTATTTTTATTGAAAACTTTATTCCAAGCTATGGCTAGTGGCCGCTCCAGCTTTATTTTTAATGGCATACGCCCTTGCAGTTGCCAGCCCATTTTTAAGTATCCCGGCATGCTCTGCGTATTGGGAGTATTGAATACAAAATGTATACCTGCCAGTTTACATTGCTCTAACTGGTGCAGCGTTAATTTTTTAAAAATACCCTTGCCCTGAAAATCGGGGTGGGTGGCAGTATCTACTGCTCGTATGGCTTTTCGTACACCTGCGGGAGTTTGCCATTGCCATTGCATAAAAGCCCTTAATCCTACCAAAACTTCTTCTTCTTCTGCCACACAAACAAAGCTTTTACCAAACGGATTTTGCTCATGTTTCCAACGCCATAATTGCTCACTTTTAGGCAACAAACTTTCGCCCAGCGAGCTACGCATAAGTTCAATGATGGCGGGTATATCGGCTTCGGTGGCTTCTCTAATTATCATAATTTGGTAAATATACAACGCATTGAATACAGTACTTTTGCCCCTGTAAAACTTAACCAAAATCTATTTGCGGCATGGCCCCCACTGTAAAAATTGTTCGTATCACCACAGCACCCATTTCCTTACAAATGCTTATTACAGGGCAAGCCAGTTTTATGAGTGAAAAAGGTTTGGAAGTACATTTAGTGAGTGCTCCCGGTGCAGAATGGCAACACGTGGAAACAGGTAACGATATTTACCATCATGTAGTGCCCATGGCTCGACAGATAAGTATTTGGCAAGATGTACAATCGCTTTGGCAACTCTACCAACTTCTCAAAAAAATACAGCCCCAAATTGTGCACAGTCATACACCCAAAGCAGGCCTATTGGGTATGATAGCTGCTAAGCTAGCCCGTGTGCCAGTACGCTTACACACATTAGCGGGGCTACCTCTACAAACCACTACGGGTATCAAACGCCGCATACTTACCTGGGCGGAAGAACTTACCTACGCTTTTGCTCAGGAGGTTTGGGTAAACTCCTTGCAACTCAAATCGTTCATTCTTGCACAAAAAATGATACGTCCTAGCAAGGCTTTTATGATTTTAGGCGGCAGCAGTAACGGAATCAATCTTAGCCAATTTAACCCCGCTACCTTGGCACCCAAAAGACTGGCGGAAATAGCCCAACAACATGGGTTTATACCAACCGATTTTATATTTCTAGCGGTGGGGCGTGTGGTGAAGGACAAGGGTATTGTAGAATTATTAGCTGCCTTCAAACACATTCATACACAGTTTCCACATACTAAACTGTGTATCCTAGGTCCGTTGGAACAACATCTAGATCCACTGCCGGCCGATGCTATTACTACACTTACCACCCACCCGGCCATAGTACACGTGCATTGGAGTAACGAAGTAGCTTATTACATGCAGCTAGCTCACTGCTTGGTACATGCTAGCCATCGGGAGGGTTTCCCCAATGTGTTGTTACAAGCTGGGGCCATGAACCTGCCCATTATTTGCAGCGAAATAAGTGGCAACACAGATATTGTTACCCAAGAAAACGAAGGATTTATTTACCCTGTAAAAAATACGAAAGTTTTACAGCAGCAAATGGTAACAGTGCTTACACAGCCTACCTTAGCAGCCGCCAAAGCCGCCACCCTACAGCAAAAAGTTATTCATCAATTTGAACGAAGTAGCTTTCATACCGCTATTTTTGACCGATACCAATTCCATCTTTCCCAAAAAAATATACATGTACGCTAGTACCGTAAAACCTTTTTTAGATGTGCTCACAGCAGTAATAGCATTGCTGCTGTTAAGTCCGTTATTGGTAGTACTAACGTTGCTGCTAACCATTGCCAATAAAGGCTTTCCGTTTTTTACACAAACCCGGGTGGGTAAAAATGAAGTATTGTTTAAGGTAATAAAATTTAGAACCATGAACAATGCCACCGATGCGGATGGCAACTTATTACCGGATGCAGAACGATTAACCGCTGTTGGAAAGTTTGTACGTAAAACAAGTTTAGATGAACTACCCCAACTACTCAATGTACTCAATGGCGATATGAGTTTTGTGGGCCCCAGACCATTGTTAGTACAGTATTTACCTTTGTACAACGATGTGCAAAAACAAAGGCATCATGTAATGGGTGGCATCACGGGCTGGGCACAAGTAAATGGCCGCAATGCCATCAGCTGGCAACAAAAATTTAATTTCGATGTGTTTTATGTACAGAACCAAAGTTTTTGGTTGGATGTACGCATACTTTTTCTCACGGTTTTTAAAGTGGCTAAAAGCGAAGGAATTTCTGCTGCCAATGCCGCCACCATGGAACCATTTAAAGGAAATATTGAATGACGATAGCCATATATGGCGCCGGTGGCCATGCCAAAGTAATAGCCGATATAGCCTTAGAACTGAATATAGATATTCAATATTTTATTGATATAAAACCAATAGAGCCTATTTTTTCTATTCCAGTGGTACTACCTGAAAATGCTTTGGCTAAAAACCTTCCACACATCATTGCATTAGGTAACAATGCCGTAAGGGAAAAAGTAGCGAATAGCCTGGCAACAACGTTTACCATATTAGTGCACCCAAAAGCTACCATAAGTAAACATAGCATATTAGGTGAAGGAACCGTAGTAATGGCGGGTGCCACCGTAAATGCAGCTACGGTAGTGGGTAAACACTGTATTATTAATACCAATGCTAGTATAGACCACGATTGTACATTGGGCGACTATGTACATATTTCGCCTAACGCTACCTTATGTGGTACCGTTACTGTAGCCCATGGAACGCATATAGGTGCAGGTGCCACAGTAATACCCAATATTAGCATTGGCAATAACTGTGTAGTAGGTGCAGGTAGTGTGGTGATAAGAAATGTTCCCGATAATTGTGTAGTAGTAGGCAACCCAGCAAGGGTGATAAAAAAATTGTAATGATGCAACCAAAAATGTGGCTCTCTAGTCCGCACATGGGCGGAACCGAACAAGATTTTGTAAACGAAGCGTTTGAAACTAACTGGGTAGCTCCCTTAGGACCCAATGTAGATGGTTTTGAAAAAGATATAGCAAGTTTTTTAGGCAATAACGTGCACGTGGCGGCCCTTACTAGCGGTACTGCGGCCATACATTTGGCATTGGTACAGGCAGGCGTAACACAGGGCGATGTGGTGCTTTGCCAAAGTTTTACCTTTAGTGCATCGGCCAACCCCATTGTATACCAAGGTGCCATGCCCGTTTTCATTGATAGTGAAGCTACTACGTGGAATATGGACCCCAATTATTTGGAAGATGCCATACAGCATTATATAGCCAAAGGGCAAAAACCCAAAGCCGTTATTGTAGTGCATTTGTACGGTATGCCGGCCAATATGCAAGCCATTACAGCCCTTGCTGCCAAGTATGAAATTACATTGATAGAAGATGCTGCAGAAGCGTTAGGTAGCAGCCTACACGGGCAACCTATGGGTACCTTTAGCCAATACGGTGTATTAAGCTTTAATGGCAATAAAATTATCACTACCTCCGGCGGTGGAGCACTGGTAAGTGCCAGCGCTGAAACCATTGCCACTACTAAGTTTTTAGCTACCCAAGCCAGAGATGCTGCCCCTCACTACCAGCATAGCCATATAGGCTTTAACTATCGCATGAGTAATATAAGTGCAGGTATTGGTCGTGGCCAAATGCAAGTACTACCACAGCGGGTACAGCAGCGGCGGGCCAACCATGCGTTTTATCAGCGGCATCTTAGCACATTACCATGCATTTCATTTTTAGAAGAACCTACTGGTTATTACAGTAATAGATGGCTTACAACTATTTTATGCTCTCAGGCAGCAAACACACCCGACAGGGAATCTATTCGCCTGCAATTAGATGCACAAAATATTGAAAGTAGACCACTTTGGAAACCCATGCACCTACAACCCGTATTTCAAAATGCACCCTATTTTGGCGGAAATGTAGCAGAGCAATTGTTTGCAAATGGCTTATGTTTGCCTAGTGGTTCTAATTTAACCACGGCCGATTTGGATAGAGTTATTGGCATAATAAAAAATTTATATCAATAATTTTCAAACTCTGCGGTAAATACAACTGCTTTTTTTAGCTTTGAACAAACGATTGCAATACCCAATGAAGGCTATTTTTTAGACCAAAAAATGTTCTCATGAAGGAATTGTTCCTGTTTTTACAAAAAAATAGAATTGCACCCAGGTGGGTAATTTTTTTGTTAGATACGGTTACTTGCGGTGCAGCATTGGTATACGCTAATTACCTCCGCTTTAATTTTAACTTAGAAAAAATTTACCCCGATGCTATCGGCGGTCAAATTTTATTGGTGTCCGCCGTTAACGCGTTTTTCTTCTTAGTATTTAAAACCTACGAAGGCATCATACGCTTTTCAGGTTTAAAGGAATCATTACGTAGTGCCACCGCTATTTTCTATTCCTTCTTTTTAATTTCTGTTTTAAATATAGTTTGTCGTTTTATAAAACAACCCGATGTAGTGCCCATGTCGGTACTTATCATCTACTTTTTCACAGCTACATTTTTGGTATTTGGTTATCGCTTTTTGATCAAAAATTTATACAACCAAAGTATTAAAAATCACAACACTAGTAATATACTCATTTTTGGTGGTGAGGTAAATGGTAGCATGCTAAAACGTACCATTGAGCAAAATGGCAATAACAACTATCATGTACTTGGTTTTATTGAAGATGATGATAAATACATTGGAAAATCAATAGATGGCATCAAAATATTCTCGTTTGCCCAAATAAAGGATTTGCTGGTGCCTTGGAAAATAAAAACAATGTTTTTTGCCAAGCAAGACTTTGACCTTACGTTAAAAAATGAAATCGTAGATTTTTGTTTGGAAAACGACATCAAAGTAAAAAATCTTCCACCTATCAACGACTGGATTCAGGGTCAGCTGAACCTAAACCAAATACAAGAAGTAAAAATTGAAGACTTATTAAACAGGCCCGCCATTAAACTAGGCAATGCCCACGTAAGTGCTTATTTAAAATCGAGGAAGGTACTTATTACAGGTGCTGCCGGATCTATAGGTAGTGAACTTGCCCGCCAAGTGGCCGCCATTTACCCAACTAGTGTAATTGTGTGCGACCAAAATGAAAGTGGTTTGTTTGAATTGGTGTACAGTTTAAAACAAACATTTGGCAACCAATTAGCCATTGAAGAATTTATTGGCGATGTGCGAGATAGAAAGGCCATGACCCAGCTATTTGTGCATTATCAGCCCGATGTAGTATTTCATGCAGCTGCTTACAAGCACGTACCTATGATGGAAAAGCACCCCTGCGAAGCCATTAAAAACAATGTACAAGGAACTACCGTATTGGCCGATTTATCGGAGCAATTTCATGTAGAACGCTTTTTACTAGTAAGTACCGATAAAGCTATTAACCCTACCAATGTGATGGGTGCCAGCAAACGCTTGGCAGAAATGTATGTACAGGCTTTACAACAAAAACCACTTCCCTTTTATGTAGATGATAGAGGTGTGATAGATGAAAAGCCCGTGCCACAGAAAAATAGAAAAAGAACCAAGTTTATTACCACACGTTTTGGCAATGTTTTGGGCAGCAATGGTAGTGTAATTCCTAGGTTTAAGGAGCAAATTGCCAATGGTGGCCCCGTAACGGTTACCCACCCAGACATTATTCGATATTTTATGACCATACCCGAAGCTTGCAGCTTGGTACTAGAAGCAGCTACGATGGGCAATGGTGGCGAACTTTACTTGTTTGATATGGGTGCCCCTGTACGGATAGTAGACCTTGCTACCAAAATGATAAAACTAGCAGGTTTAGTACCTAATAAGGATATTGAAATACAATTTACAGGTTTACGCCCCGGCGAAAAACTGTACGAGGAATTGCTTAACAAGGCCGAAGAAGTAATACCTACCGATAACAAGAAAATATTGGTAGCCAAGGTAAGAGACTCTGCCTACGAGGAAGTTAGTGCTGGTATTAATTATTTAATGCAGTTAGCCAATGCTAACCGCGACGATGAAGTGGTAATACAAATGAAGCAAATGGTGCCGGAATTCAAAAGCAAAAACTCCAAATTTGAAGTGTTTGATATAAAGCCGCAAGAACTAAACATCCCGAAATTGCTATGAGTTGGCTCCAGATTTTTTTTAAAAAATCAAGCAGAGCGTTAGAGCCATTGATTGATTTTAGTTTTTTACAGGTGGATATGCATAACCATGTGTTGCCCGGTATAGATGATGGTGCCCCCAGCTTAGCCGATGCAAAATTGCTGTACAATGGCATTATTGAACTAGGCTTTTCCGAAATAATACCTACGCCACATATTTACCCTAGTGTACACGAGAACGATGCCAATAGCATACAAACAGCACATAACAAAGCCCAATTGGGCAATACATTTTTTGGTGCGGAGTATATGATTAATGCCGATTTCAACACCCACCAGTCGAATTTTGTGAGCTTACCTAATCAGCATTTACTAGTGGAATTTCCTTATGTGTATGAGCCTTTGGGTGTAAAACAAATATTATTTAACCTACAGCTACAGGGCTTTAAAGTAATATTAGCTCACCCAGAGCGGTATATTTATTACCACCAAAAACCAAGTTTATTACAAAGTTTTTTTGATGCCGGCATACTTTTTCAAGCGAACCTTTTAGCGTTTCAGGGTTATTATGGCAGGCAAGTTCAGCAGGCGGCTGAGTATTTGCTCGATAAAAAAATGTACAGTTTTGCGGGTACCGATGCTCACCATGAAGGGCATTTAAAAGCATTAACCGCCATGCAGCGGAACTGTAAAACCATGCAAATTTTACAGCGTTATCCGTTTAAAAACAATACAGCTTTTACGCCCACTACTTTGGCACATACACCACAAACTTCTCCTCAAAAAATGGCTCTTTAAAAATAGTAGTAATGCTTTGTAAAGTGGGCCTTAAACCACTTTCAAATATTTCTTGCGATAAATCGCCGCCTTTTAGGCAAAACAAACCATTGGGCACTTCCTGCTTGTGTGCTTTTATAATTAATTTGTTACTCCACTGCCACAAACTAGCTAGCGGTGCCACGGCCCTTGATACCGCAAAATCAAATTTTCTGCCCTTAATATCCTCAGTTCGGGTATGCTGTACCGTAATGTTTTTTAAGTTCAGTTCAGCTTTTACGGCTTCTACTACTTTTAATTTTTTGCCAATACTATCTACCAAAAAAAACTCCACTTCAGGAAAAAAAATGGCCAAGGGCACACCAGGAAAACCGCCGCCTGTACCAATATCTAAAACCTTGGTTCCCGGCTCAAAATGGTGCGTAGCGGCAATAGCTAAACTATGCAAAACATGCTTTAGGTAAAGGCTGTCAATATCCTTTCTTGAAATCACATTTATTTTTTCATTCCACTCCGTATATACAGCGGCTAACTGCCGAAATTGCTGTTGCTGTTGTGGCGTAAAGTCGGAAAAATATTGTTCTATTAGTTCCAGTCCGTCGAGGGCTTTTTCCATAAAGCGGTTATAAAAATGAAGTAATAAGCAAACATCCAAATATCAAATAGCGGATAGAATTTCCACAAATCTTGTTCCTTTAACTTGTACATGGCTTTGTAAAATATAATACCCTGTACCAATAATCGTGTTAAGTAAACACCCACCGCCCAAGCCCAGCCACCAGTGAACGCAGCGGTAATTAACAATGGGTAAAATAAGCCATGACTCACAGCATACAAACCCAGCAAATTTTTATGGTGTGTTTTATAAAACTGAGCGGTACTTAAATGGCGTGTTTTTTGTCGCATCCACTCATTCCAAGTACGCTTAGGTTCACTTATGGTAAAAGCTTCTTCATCTATCATAATAGCCGTATTGCCGGGCTTAGCTACTTGGTTTATGAACAAATCGTCATCGCCACCGGGTATTTGGTTAATGCTAGAGAAGCCTTTGTTTTTAAAAAACAAGGTTTTTTTATACGCCAAATTTCTACCCACACCCATGTAAGGCATATCGGCCAAGGCATAACTTAAATATTGTAAAGCCGTATGAAAGGTTTCAAAGCGAATGATTTTATTCAATACACCAGGCCTTTTTTTATAGGCACCATAGCCCAATACTATCTCTGTATTGGAGGTAAAACCGTCCTGCATTTTTTGAATCCACTCTTCACTAGCGGGTATACAATCGGCATCGCTCAGCAATACTATTTCATGCTTAGCAGTTTTGATACCCATACTTAGTGGAAACTTCTTGCCTCGTATCATTAACGCTTCCTGCGTAAGTTCTACCGGCACCAAGTGTTTAAAGGTTTTGCGTAGCTCATCTATCACATACTTGCTTTCATCTACACTATTATCGTTCACCACTATTACCTCATGTGTAGTTCGGTATTGCTGCACCAAAACACCCGGTAGGTTTTTGGCAAAATTGGCCGCCTCATCTCTACCACAAATAATTACAGAAACGGGGTATTCCTGATTGGTTTGTTTTTCTTTCTTTTTATAAAACGCCAACCGAGCAAAAAAGTACACATAATAGGCTACTTGTATAGCCGCTACTATTATTAAAAAAACCATCACTAATTGCCAAACTATGCTTGGTACCATCATCGGGCAAAAATAAGCGTTCTACTATTTGAAAATTGGTTCATTTTATAACATATCACCCACCGTACAGTTGGTTAGCTGTGTTACCCTACTTTTGCCGAATGGCAGCATTAGAATTTACTTTACATGCCACAGATGCCCATAGCGGCGCCCGTGCAGGAACCATCACTACCGATCATGGTACCATAGAAACACCCATTTTTATGCCCGTAGGTACAGTAGGCTCGGTAAAAGCGGTATCGCAACAGCAATTGGTAGAGCAAGTAAAAGCTCAAATAATTTTGGGCAATACCTACCACCTGTACCTACGCCCTGGAACCGAGGTTTTAGAGGCAGCTGGAGGCCTACATAAATTCAACGGCTGGCAAAAACCCATACTTACGGATAGTGGTGGCTACCAAGTATTTAGCCTGGCAGAAAAGCGAAAAATTACTGAAGAAGGGGCTTTGTTTCAAAGTCATATCGATGGCAGTAAACACCTTTTTACTCCTGAAAATGTGATGGATATTCAGCGGAAAATAGGAGCAGATATTATCATGGCTTTTGATGAATGTCCGCCCTACCCTAGCGATTACACTTATGCCAAAAAAAGCATGGAACTTACCCACCGCTGGCTGCAACGCTGCTTTACGAGGTTTAATAGTACGCCCGATTTGTATGGCTATACCCAAAACCTATTTCCGATAGTACAAGGCAGCACTTATAGCGATTTGCGTAAAGCAAGTTGTGAATTTGTAACCAGCCAAAACGCCACCGGAAACGCCATCGGCGGATTAAGTGTAGGTGAACCCGAGGAACTAATGTATCAACATACCGCATGGTGTACCCAGCATTTACCCGTGGCAAAACCACGTTACCTAATGGGCGTGGGCACCCCGTGGAATATTTTAGAAAGTATAGGTTTAGGAATAGATATGATGGACTGTGTAATGCCCACCCGTAACGGCCGTAACGGTATGCTGTTTACCACCAAAGGTGTTATTAATATTAGAAACAAAAAATGGGCTACCGATTTTAGTGTGCTGGACGAGGCTATCGACAATAACTACAGCAATTATTATAGCAAAGCCTATGTACGACATTTATTTATAGCCAACGAAATTTTGGCTTTGCAAATTGCGAGTATCCAAAATTTAAGTATGTACTTATGGCTGGTAACCGAGGCAAGAAAACAAATATTAGCGGGCAATTTTAACAGTTGGAAAAACGAAATGATACCCATTTTAAAACAAAGACTGTAAACTTTGTGTAGGTTTACACAAGCATAGCTGCACTGCATGAAAATAATAGATAGGTATATACTCAAGAATTTCCTGGTTACATTTTTCTTCTCCATTTTCCTATTCGCCGTAATTGCGGTAGTAATAGATATTAGTGAGAAAACGGAAGATTTTGTACGAGCCAAATTGGATTTTACTGATATTATTATGCAATACTATATTGGCTTTGTACCGCATATACTTGCCTTACTGTTTCCATTATTTGTATTTATAGCGGTAATTTATTTCACCTCAAAATTAGCCGGCCGTACAGAGGTGGTGGCCATACTAGCCAGTGGCGTAAGTTTGCGTAGGTTTCTAGTGCCTTACTGGGTGGGAGGCTGCTTGCTAGCACTTACACTTTGGTTTGCCAATTTACAAATAGTGCCCCGAGCCAATGAAATTAGAACCCATTTTGAAACGGTGTACGTAAACCGAAACAGCACGTACAACCCACTGATGGCCAAAAACAACAATATCTATTTTAGAACCGATAGTTTTTCCTATGCCGGCATACAATACTATGATACGTTGTATAAAAGCGGTGGCCCTTACTTTGTAAACACCATTAAAGGAAACCAAGTAGTGTATAACCTTAGAGCGGAAAGCATCCGCTGGGATACTATCCATAAAAAATGGCAGTTAGTAAACTTGGTAGAACGCTTTGTAGATAGTATGGGCGAACGTATGCAATTACAACCAGAGCGACTGGTGAAAACAAGTTTTACTCCGTTCGATTTAAAGCGAGACGACTATACAAAAGACAAACTCACCTCTCAAGAGCTAGCGAAATTTATACGTATGCAGGAAATTAGGGGTGTAGAAGGCCTTAATACCCTAAAAGTGGAAAAACATAGGCGAGATGCTACGGCTTTCTCGGTTCTAGTACTTACCTTAATTGGGGCTATTATAGCCAGCCGTAAAGTACGTGGCGGTAGCGGCGGGCACTTGGCTATGGGTTTTATAATGGCGGCACTATTTATATTGATGGATAAATTTTCAACGGTTTTTTCTACCAAAGGCGATTTTCCTCCTATGCTGGCAGCCTGGCTTCCGAATTTGCTATTTAGTTTCGTAGCCCTTTACTTGTATAAAAAGGCACCTAAATAATTCGCAAGTATTGCCCCAAACCAATAAAGAAATTGAAAACTTTTAAGATTTCTTTACACAACTTTCTAATTCCTTTTCTGTTAATTTATAACTAGTTGTTATACCTTTAGCCCGTTCTGATTGTATGTCAGCTTGCCACAAATAAATAACAAATCATGGGTAGAATTAAAGAGAAATTTAAAGCCAAGGCCGATGTAGCCAATGGTGAAATTAAAGAGTTACTAAAGGAACACGGAAACAAAAAAATTGGAGAAGTTACGCTTGCTCAAATTTACCAAGGCATGCGTGGCATTACAGGTTTAGTTACAGAAACAAGTTTGTTAGATGCCCAAGAAGGTATTCGCTTTCGCGGCTACTCCATACCAGAATTACAGGAAAAACTACAGAAAGCACCCAACGGTAGCGAACCATTGCCTGAAGCATTGTTCTATTTAATGCTAATAGGTGAACTACCTACCGATGAGGATGTAAACCATATTACCAGCGTTTGGCAGCGCCGTAGCCATGTACCCAACCATGTATTTGCCGCCATTGATGCTTTGCCTTTAAACACACACCCTATGACCATGTTTGTAGTAGGTGTAATGGCCTTGCAAACAGAAAGTAATTTTGCCAAAGAATACGCAAAAGGAATTAATAAAAAAGACTATTGGAACCCTGTGTACGACGATGCTATGGACCTAATAGCACGCCTACCACGTATTGCCGCTTATGTATACCGCCGCAAGTATAAAAACAACGACCATATTCAGCCGAATGGCTTGTTAGATTGGGGTGGAAACTTTGCCCACATGCTTGGGTACGATGATGAAGGCTTTAAGGAATTGATGCGTTTATACATGACCATCCACGCCGACCATGAAGGAGGAAACGTAAGTGCACACACCACACACTTGGTAGGTAGTGCCCTGAGCGACCCGTACTTAAGCTATGCGGCAGGTATGAACGGTTTAGCAGGTCCATTACATGGCTTGGCTAACCAAGAAGTAATTAAATGGATTTTTGAAATGCAGGAAAGTTTGGGAACCGATTTACCTGCCAAAGAACAAATTGCACAATACGTACAGGATACTTTATCATCCGGCAAGGTAGTTCCGGGCTATGGCCATGCGGTATTGCGTAAAACCGACCCACGATTTACTGCACAAATGGAATTTGGTAAAAAGCACATGCCAGAAGATAAATTGTGCCGTACCGTTTGGAATATTTATGAAACCGTGCCGCCAATTTTACAAAGCCTAGGAAAAATTAAAAATCCTTGGCCCAATGTAGATGCTCATAGCGGTGCATTACTAGTGCATTATGGTATGGCTGAATACGAATTTTATACCGTGTTATTTGCCGTTAGTCGTGCTTTAGGTGTAATGGCTAGTTTAATTTGGGACCGTGCCTTAGGTTTTGCTTTGGAGCGTCCAAAAAGTGTAACGACAGAAAGCGTGAAACAATGGCTAGATGGTAAAGCCGAAATTTGGGAATAACCTTATTAGAACCAATGATATACAAGCCCTCCACCAAAAATGGGGGCTTTTTTTGGGCCAAAGTTGGCCAAAAAGTCTACTCATAAAAAAAACGAGCTAACATGCTATTAACTAGCACATTAGCCCACTATATACATTGGCAGTCTTTATTATTGCTGCACTGTTTCTTCCACTTCAGCTTTCATAGTCATGGGGCTGTTCATACCCATTACTTCAATGGTACCTTTAAAATCCATGGCTAATTTACGCTTTCTAATTACCAGCGTTTTGGCATCTACCTCTAACATACCGTTGGCGGTTCCTGCCAAGTTGGTGGTTACATCCATCCCCTGCTGATTGGCAGTTTTCTTCAACGCCATAGTAGATTTTTGAGAAACCAAGGCCGTACCATTAATTACACTTGTTAAGGTGTAATAATTCACGGTTTTATTATCCTCATTTCCTGTACTATCTGCCCATGTTTCACCCACTTTTACTTCATTTTTACTCAATGGCAATACAAAATCAATGGCTTTACCTTTTTCTGGGCCCGACGACATACCGCCGCTCATACTTTCCATAATAGTCATAGCACTGCTATCGCCTTCTATCTTTAAATCGGTAATAATTCCAGCGTTGTTTACTTGCAATTTTGTTACCGCACCAAGGATAGATTTCATGGGCGCCGCCATTGGATTACTTTCATCTGGCTTATCAGAATCGTAGCTCATATTCTGCCCCATAGCATCTAAATTCATAGATAGCTTTTTCATTTGAGCAGTAATTTTTGCTCCGTTAGCATCTACAGCATCTACAGTATAGGTAGTGGTATTTCCGTTGGTAATATCAGTATTTACTTTTTGCCCCATCATTTCCATGTTATTGTTAATAACACTTTTGGCAGTTTTAGTAAATGTTTGGCCTTTGGCAAGTGTATTTTGCTTAACCAAAGTTTGGGCTTGTGCCCCCATGGCTAGCAATAAAGAAGCGGATACAAAAAAACGTTTCATAAAATTTTATTTCTAATACAATACTAGCTATTTAATGGTTTACCAATCAGTCGTTTTTTTACAAACGGCAAAAAATAACGGTTATTTGCAGCTACAAAACTATTTATGAGCAAGGCTGCCCCCAAAGGTTTACTATTTATATTCATCACCCTTTTGTTAGATATTATTGGGTTGGGAATTATTATACCCGTAGTACCCGAGTTAATAGAGCAATTAATACATGGCGGTATTAACGATGCTGCTAAAATTGGTGGCTGGCTTACGTTTGCTTATGCGATTATGCAATTTTTTTGTGCACCCATTATTGGTAATTTAAGCGATCAGTTTGGTCGCCGGCCTGTACTCCTATTTTCCCTCATAGGTTTTGGCTTCGATTATTTGTTGCTGGCCCTATCGCCTAGTATAGCATGGTTATTTGTAGGCAGGTTAATTGCCGGTATTACGGGTGCTAGCATTACCACAGCCTCTGCTTACATTGCCGATGTAAGTACACCCGAAAATAGAAGTCAAAATTTTGGGTTAATTGGTGTGGCATTTGGCATTGGCTTTATTGTAGGCCCTGTATTAGGTGGTGTGCTGGGCGATTATGGTGCTCGCCTACCCTTTTATGTAGCGGCCGCCCTTTGCTTTGCCAATGCCTTGTATGGTTATTTTGTACTACCAGAGTCGTTACCGGTGGAAAACCGCCGCCCCTTCAGCTGGAAACGAGCAAACCCCGTAGGTACTTTACGGCAGCTAAACAAATATCCTAAGGTATTAGGCCTGGTAGCATCGCTAGTACTTATTTATATTGCCAGCCATGCCATTCAAAGCAATTGGAATTTCTATACCATTTTTAAATTTCAGTGGACGGCAAAACAAGTAGGCTACAGCCTGGGTTTTGTGGGTATTTTGGTAGGATTAACACAAGGTGGATTGATACGCATAGTGATACCCAAATTTGGCCAAGCAAAAAGTATTTATATTGGCTTGTTTCTGTACTGTATAGGCTTTACGCTGTTTGCCTTTGCTTGGGAAGGATGGATGATGTATGTATTCATGATTCCTTACGCCCTTGGTGGTATTGCTGGGCCGGCCCTGCAGGGTTATATGAGCAGCCAAGTACCCGCCAATGAACAAGGCGAACTGCAAGGCGGCCTTACCAGTTTAATGAGTGCCACAGCCATTGTAGGCCCACCATTAATGACCAATTTATTTGCCTATTTCTCCAAACCCAATCCG
>RDXK01000080.1 GCA_004292605.1 Bacteroidota bacterium | reverse complement strand
GCTTATTTCCGCATCGGTAATTGAGGGGGTACACATAAAAAGCTACGGCACCGCAGTAATGGTGGCCTTGGTGCTAGCCTTATTAAACAGTTTTGTAAAACCTATTTTGGTACTACTTACCCTGCCAGCCACACTGTTTAGTTTTGGCCTGTTTTTATTGGTAATAAATATGCTGATTATTAAATGGGCTGGCTTACTAGTACGTGGCTTTGAGGTACAAACTTGGTGGAGTGCGTTTTGGTTTAGCGTATTGCTAAGCTTGGTTTCTACTATACTTCAATCGTTAGTAAAACCCGCAAAACCTAGGGAATAGTATTGGCCGCTAAGGCTGCTGTAAACCAATGCGGTTGCCCGCTACATCTATCAGTTCCGCTACTTTCATAGTGCCATCTACCTGTGTAATGGGGTAGTTTAACGTAGCACCTATTTGCAAAGCCTTTTGTACCGTAGAGTCAATATTTTTTACGGTAAAATACACTACAGCTCCTTGTTTGCTTGGCTGGTAAGTATGCCCATACACCAAGGCGGCGGCACTACCATAGCCCAATGGGTTCATAGGAAAAAAATACATATTCAAACTATCTACTACCCGTGGTGCTAAGCGTACATTAAACAAAGCCTCGTAAAAAGCCTTGCTTGCCACAGTATCGGTAATAGGAATTTCAACAAATCCAATGGTATTTTCCGGTGGTGTAGCCGCTTTTTCAGCAGTAGGTTTTTTAGTAAGCCAAAGCGTACCAAACATTAATAAACCACCTACTAGTACACCCACGCCTAGCCATAATTGCTTCGTCATACGCCGTTTGTTTTAGTTTCTCAATGTACTAATTTTCAAACGTACTGTAGAAATAAGGTGTTTTTGCTTCAAACTCTGCCGCACAAGTATCTACCATTTTAAAAACCCTTGTTATACCCGCTGCTTTACGCTTTTCGTATACTTGGTCATCGGTGCATTTATCGTCGAGCACTCTAGCTATTTGCTCATCGCTAAAACCATGTTTTTTGGCTTCTTTTAAAAGATCCAAAGGCAGGCTTTCCAATGTATGGTGTGCTATGGCTTTTTCCAGTTTTACTATTTCTTGAATTTGGTAAATAAACCATCTATCTATTCTCGTGGCTTCCACTATACTTTTTACACTAACACCGGCCATTAGGGCATCCTTTATTCTAAAAATTCTGTCCCATTTCGGTGTTTTAATATATTCTATCAGCTCTTCGGCCTTCATTAAACTTTTTCCATAGTAGCCCAAGCCTACTGCATTGTTTTCTAAACTAATACAAGCTTTTTGCACGGCTTCGGTAAAACTTCTGCCTATGGCCATTACTTCACCTACGCTTTTCATTTGTAGGCCAAGCGTATCGTTGCTGCCTTTAAACTTGTCAAAGTTCCAGCGGGGTATTTTTACTATTACATAATCTAGCGCTGGTTCAAAATAGGCACTGGTAGTTTGGGTAATTTGGTTTTTCAATTCATCTAGCGTGTAGCCCAGTGCTAGTTTGGCCGCAATTTTAGCAATGGGGTAGCCTGTAGCCTTGCTGGCCAATGCCGATGAACGACTAACTCTTGGATTAATTTCTATGGCAATAATTTCCTCGGTTTCGGGGTTTAGGGCAAACTGCACATTACAGCCACCAGCAAAATTGCCCAAATCTCTCATCATAGCTATGGCCGTATTACGCATTAGCTGAAAAGCTGTATCGCTTAATGTCATGGCTGGTGCCACGGTAATGCTATCACCGGTATGCACACCCATTGGGTCAAAATTTTCTACGGTACATATAATTACTACATTATCATTAGCATCTCGCAACAATTCTAATTCAAATTCCTTCCAGCCAAGTACCGCTTTTTCCACCAAAACCTCGTGTATGGGCGACGCGGTTAGTCCACGATCTAAAGCCTCATCCAGTGCCGATTTATCATGCACAAATCCACCACCTGT
>RDXK01000146.1 GCA_004292605.1 Bacteroidota bacterium | reverse complement strand
GGCTGTACGGCCGACAATGAAAGTACCACGCTGGGCCGAGAAGGAAGCGACTATACCGCTGCCCTTTTAGCGAATATTTTAGAGGCAGAGAATGTAACCATTTGGAAAGATGTGGAAGGGGTAATGAGTGCCGACCCGAAGGAGTTTTCTGAAGCAGTGTACTTGGAGCGATTAAGTTTTGATGAGGTGATAGAAATGAGCTACTACGGTGCACAAATCATACACCCTAAAACCATACAGCCCCTACAGCAGAAAAACATTCCACTGCTGGTAAAATGTTTCTTACAGCCAGCGCTACCGGGTACCATCATTCATAAGCAGCGGGTAAAACAGTTGCCACCCATCACCATCATAAAAAGGAATATGGTGTTGGTGCACTTACAATCGAAAAGGTTTGATTTTGTGGATGAGAAAACCGTTGGCTTTGTGTACCATACATTGGCCAAGCAAGGCTTAAAGCCTAGTTTAGTACAAACTGGTGCTATAGGTTTACAATTTTGTGTGGAAGATAAACCAGAGCAGCTACAGAATGTAGCTGTGGTACTAGAAGATATATTTAACGTACAAGTAGAAAAAGACTTACAGCTACTTACGGTTAGGCATTATTTACCCAACCAAATTCAGGAAGTTTTAGCCAAATATGCGGTGGTATTAGCCCAGCAAACACCTACTACTTTTCAGGTGGTTTTTCGGGGTTAGAATATAAAGTTTACAATCCCCAGTTTTGGGTTCGAAACCAGCGAAAATACTGCCTTAGCTTGTGGTCTGCTTTGAACATATTTGAGACTATTTTAGTTAGGGAAATAATTCAAAGCACCAAAAGTCGCCAACCTATTCTACAGCACCCTATACTCCCCTTCAGGCGTAATGGCCACTAACGGTAGTTGCTTTTGTTTTTCAAAGTATTCGTACGCTTGCACCAACGGTTTGTGAAATTTCTTTAAATCGGCATCCTCCTGCCAAGCTTTTTCCAATACTTCCTTGCTTTTAGCCGTAGCAAAACGCACCGGAAATACATGCACCGGAATAAAATCCTGCCCCTTATTTTTTGCATGCACCGCTAACACGTATAATTCCTCCACAGGAGCATCTAAAATAGGTATACAGCCCACCGTAATACAGCTACCATGTATATAAATTTCGCCACCGGGGCGTACAGAATCGCTTAACAATTTATCCGATGCATTGGGGTAATTAAGCCCCAAACTAAAATTGTACATGCTACGTGGGTTCAGTTCGTTAATTACATAAAACCCTTCCGGCACTTGGTAGTCGCCTTCCATGCGTTTCGGCCCCAAGGCCCCTGCCATGGCACATACTTTATAGGTTTTAAATAATTGGTACGCACTAGTACCGGGCTCTTTTACCCAAACTTCTAACTGACTATCATATTTAAAACTACGTAGGTACAGTTGTTCCGGCGGGTAAGTTAGTCCCTGCTTGGCAAACTGCTTTCTAAGCGTATCCTCCCTAAGTTTAAAGGCATTAGCCACCCGTGGGTATGTTTTTTGAAAATCTACAAAACTGGGCTGTGCCAGTACTGGCGCCGCCCAAACCCATAGAACCCAAAAAACTATTGTACGCATAGCTATATTCATAAAAAATACAACGCAAACCGGCCATAAAAACCAGTTTGCGTTGCAAATAAAAACAATTCCTACAAATTTCCTCTCAGACCTTGTTCCCGCTCTATAGCTTCAAACAAGGCTTTAAAATTTCCTTTCCCAAAACTCTTGGCACCTTTACGTTGTATAATTTCAAAAAACAGCGTTGGCCTATCTTCCACAGGCTTGGTGAATATTTGTAATAGGTAGCCTTCCTCATCCCTATCTATCAAAATTCCTAACTCCCTTAGTGGTGCTAAATCCTCATCTATTTCCCCCACCCTATCTAGTACTTCTTCGTAATAGCTACCCGGTATCTTTAAAAACTCTACACCTCTACTGCGTAAATCTGTCACCGTTTCTATAATGTTATGAGTAGCCAGTGCTACATGCTGCACCCCTTCGCCATTGTAAAAATCTAAATATTCCTCTACCTGACTTTTCTTTTTCCCCTCCGCTGGTTCATTTATCGGAAATTTCACAAAGCCATTACCGTTGCTCATTACCTTACTCATCAAGGCCGAATATTCCGTAGAAATATCATTATCGTCAAAACTCAAAATATTTCTAAAACCCATTACATTTTCATAAAAATCTACCCATTTATTCATTTGGTTCCAGCCCACATTTCCCACACAGTGGTCTACATACTGTAAACCCGTACTTGGTGGATTGTAATAGGGCGTTACCCAAGGTTTAAATCCGGGCAAAAACGCTCCACTATAGTTTTTACGCTCTATAAACAAGTGTACGGTTTCGCCGTACGTATGTATGCCGCTCATTACCACCGTTCCATGTTCATCGGTTAGGGTTTGCGGTTCTAAATAACTTACTGCTCCTCGCTGCGTAGTTTGGTGCCAAGCATCGGTAGCATCCTGCACCATTAGTGCCAATACTTTTACACCATCACCATGCTTGTAAATATGGTCGGCCACAGGGTTATCGCTCCTTAGCGGCGTAGTAAATACAAACGTTAATTTATTTTGACGGATGGCATAACTCGCCTTATCCTTCACACCCGTTTCCGGCCCGGCATAGGCTAAATTTTGAAAGCCAAAAGCCGTTTTATAAAAATGAGCCGCTTGCTTAGCATTGCCCACATAAAATTCTACATAATCGGTACCTAAAAGCGGTAAAAAATCGGTTGTACTCATATCCGTGCTTAAACAGTATTTAATAGTTGCAAAATGGTTTCGTAATTATTTTTTGGGGCTTTCCACGCTTGGGCGTGGCCGGGCTATCCGTTCCAAGTCCTCGCCTCCCCCCTACAGCAAGTGTAGGGGGAGGGCTGTGGGCTTTCCACTGCTATCCCTAAGCCTTGGGTTCCTGCCCAGTAAGGCAGTTGCTGCCTACGCTTGGTTGTGGGCATCCATAGCCAAGGCCAGCATTAGCAAGCAATACTTTGTACGAGTATCGGCAAATATTTTATGAGCATAATCTGGCTGCATAGCGTAAAATTAATGGCATTTTGTAACATGCTGCCGCCTAAATTTCCTTCTACCGCAAATGGATGGTGAAATAACCCGCTGCTACAAATATATTTGCCAAAAGCGTGTACATACCCCACACGCCCAAAAACTAAACGTACATGAAAAAAATTGGCATTTTAGGTGGTGGACAGTTGGGTAGAATGCTGCTACAAGCAGCCGCTAATTACGCCGTGGAAACCTATGTTTTAGAAAACGATGAGCATTGCCCATCGGCACATTTATGCACCCATTTTGTAAAAGGTAATCTTCAAAATTACGATGAAGTACTTGCCTTTGGTAAACTGGTAGATGTACTTACCATAGAAATAGAACATGTAAATGTAGAGGCCTTAGAAGCCTTAGAACAACAGGGTGTACAAGTAATCCCTTCCGCCGCTGCCATACGCACCATTCAAAATAAAATATTACAAAAACAACTATACACCGCCCATGGTATACCTACGGCCGACTACCTAATTACCCAAACTGCCGAGGAGCTAACACAGCACCAAGCTTTTTTACCTGCTGTACACAAATTGGCTAAAGGTGGGTACGATGGTAAGGGTGTACAAGTATTGAACAACCAAGAAAGCCTTACTCAAGCCTTTAACGAGCCTGCGGTTTTGGAAAAAAAAGTAGCCATTCAGCAGGAGCTAGCTTTAATAGTGGCCGTAAGCACCCAAGGCGAAACAGCCGTGTATCCGCTCTCGGAAATGGTGTTTAATCCGTATCTAAATCTGCTCGATTTTCAAATTAGTCCGGCCAGGGTTTCGCAGGAGGTTTTATGGAAGGCAGAAGCTATAGCCATCAAAGTGGTAAAGGCTCTTAAAAGCCCAGGATTGTTTGCCGTAGAACTGTTTGTAGATGCTAATAACGAAGTATTGGTAAACGAAGTAGCACCTAGGGTGCACAACAGCGGCCACCACAGTATTGAAGGCAATGCTTGTAGCCAGTTCGATATGCTGCTGCGTATATTACTACACTACCCTTTGGGCAACACACAATCCCTTAGTGCCAGCTGTTTGGTAAATATTTTGGGAGCACCTAATCATGCCGGCCCGGCAGTATACCAAGGCTTGGAAGATGTACTAAAAATGGATGGTGTGTATGTACACTTGTATGGAAAAACACATACTAAACCAGGCCGTAAAATGGGCCATATTACTATATTAGATAAGGATAGAACAGCTCTGATACACAAAGCCAATAAAGTAAAAGATTTTTTAAAAGTAATAACCCAATAAGTTTATGAGAAGCCCCGTACGTGTAGGAATAATTATGGGTAGCGATAGCGATTTACCTGTTATGCAGCCCGCTGCCGATTTTTTAGCCGCTATGCAAATACCTTTCGAGCTTACGGTAGTATCGGCACACCGTACACCCAAACGTATGGTTAGCTATGCTGAAACAGCCGCCCAGCGTGGCCTACAAGTAATTATAGCGGGTGCTGGTGGTGCAGCCCATTTACCCGGTATGGTAGCATCGCTTACTACCCTACCCGTAATAGGTGTACCTGTAAAAAGTAGCAATAGTATTGATGGCTGGGATAGTATCCTATCTATACTACAAATGCCCAATGGTATACCGGTGGCCACGGTAGCCTTAAACGCTGCTAAAAATGCAGGCATACTAGCCACGCAAATTATTGCCCTACAAAATGAAACGGTAGCCCAAGCTCTACAAGCTTTTAAAACCAAACAAACCGAGGAAGTAGAGCAAAAAATAGCCCGTATGCAAGCCCATTATCCAAACGAATTTGATCAATAACGCCGCTTTGTAAACTAGGGTGCTGTAAACTTACTAGCCCTATTTGATTGCATCCACCTAAGTTATTCCCTTCTCACTTTTTTGGAAAGTTTCTTACATAAAAATAGCCGACTGGCACAGTACCAGTCGGCTATTTCATTACAACAACTAACTATTTATTAATACCCTCTAAATCTAGAAAAAAGGCATAATCCCTAGCTACTTCTTTCAAGCGTTGGAACCTTCCACTAGCACCACCGTGGCCAGCATCCATATTGGTATGTAGGTACAGCTTATTTTTATCGGTTTTGTATTCTCTCAATTTTGCTACCCATTTGGCTGGCTCAAAGTATTGAACCTGACTATCGTGCAAGCCCGTAGTAACCAACATATTGGGATAGTTTTTACGCTCCACGTTATCGTACGGCGAATAGCTTTTCATGTAAAAATAACTATTGCTGTTTTTAGGATTTCCCCACTCATCAAACTCACCCGTAGTTAACGGAATACTTTCATCTAACATAGTGGTTACCACATCTACAAAAGGTACTGCTGCCACAATGCCGTTCCATAAATCGGGCCGCATATTTACCACGGCACCCATTAATAAACCACCTGCACTACCACCGTTGGCGTACAAATGCTGTGGTGTGGTATAGTTATTTTTTACCAAGTATTCTGCACAGTTAATAAAGTCGGTAAACGTATTTTTCTTTTTAAACATTTTACCATCTAAATACCACTGACGCCCCATTTCCTGTCCGCCCCTGATATGAGCAATAGCATAGGCAAAACCACGATTGAGTAAGCTTAGGCGGGCACTGCTAAAACTTGGGTCCATACTGGCACCATAGCTACCATAGCCATAGAGTAAAAGGGGTTGTTTACCATTTTTTTGAAAGCCCTTTTTATACACAATAGAAATAGGAATTTCTGTACCGTCATCTGCCTTAGCCCATAAGCGTTCCGTAGTATAATCGGCTGCATTGTAGCCGCCTAATACTTCCTGCTGCTTTAATAGCTTTTTGGTTTTTGCTGCCATATCATAATCGTAAGTACTGGAAGGGGTAGTCATACTTTGGTAGCTAAACCGCAGGGTTTTGGTATTAAACTCCGGGTTAAAACCTACACCCGCTACATAAGCTGGTTCATCAAAGGCTAGGTAATGCTCGCCTTTATTACTCCAAGGCATAATACGTATATGGGTAGCAGCGTTTCGGCGTTCGCTGAGTACTAAATAATCTTTAAAAATTTCTATACCTTCTAGCAAAGTATTTTCCCGGTGGGCTATTACTTCCTTCCAATTGCTTTGTACAGTATTGGTTACAGGCGTTTTCATCAGCCTAAAGTTTTGGGCATTCCAGTTCGTAAGAATGTAAAAATTGGTTCCATAATGGTCTACATCGTACAAAAAATCTTTCTGGCGTGGCTGTATTACGGTAAATGTTTTGGTTGGGTTATTGGCATCTACATACCTAAACTCACTACTTAGGGTGCTATAACTAGCTACAAAAATGTAGGCTTCGCTTTTGGTTTTGTACACACCTGCATTAAAGGTTTCATCGGTTTCATGAAACACCAAATCTGCATTTTTACCGCCTAGCTGGTAACGCATAATTTTTTCGCTACGCAAAGTGGTGTCGTTTATTTGCGAAAAGAAAACGGTTTTATTATCGTTGGCCCATGTTACGCTGCCGCTGGTATTTTCTATTTTATCGGCCAGTAGTTTGCCCGTAGTTAAATCTTTAAAATACAGGGTGTATTTACGCCTGCTAACCACATCTGTAGTAAACGCTAAAATGGTATTATTGGTGCTTACACTTACGCTACCTACAGCAAAGTATTTGTGCTCCTTGGCCATTTCATTGGCATCTATCAATACTTCCTCTGCTGCGGTAAGACTCCCCTTTTTCCTAGTATAAATGGGGTATTCCTTTCCTTCTTCGTATTTAGTGATGTACCAATAGCCATTTTTAAAGTAGGGAACACTTTGATCGGTTTGTTTTATTCTACCTACAATTTCTTTAAATAAATTTTCTTGAAACTGTGTGGTATGGGCATTTTCCTTGTTATAAAAATCGTTTTCAGCGGTTAGGTATTTTACTACCTCGGCACTATCCGGACCTTTTAGCCAATACTGATTCATCCAATAGTAATCATCGGTTCTTTTATCGCCATGTGTTTCTATCACAAACGGTTTCTTGGCGGGAACAGGGGCTTGGGCTTGGGCCATAGCGGTAGTAAGTGCCATACTAAAGAAGGCTATATTTTTAAGCATGAAAAAATGTTTGTATAAAATTGCCGCTTTTTTTAGACACATGGTTACAATTTTTGATAAGCGGAAATGGCTGGGTTTGTGTACCGCATTTCTACTTGTAATCTAGCGGTAGCATGGTGCTTAGCTTTTCGCTCCAAGCCCAATAGCCAGAGGTGAGCAAATTTCTACCATTAAAAAAACTACCGTTAGCGTATACCAATACACCCTGTTTGTAAGGGAATTTTATTTCAGAAACCAAGCCATACAAGTTTAATGGCGAACGGGTTTGCTGCCGCATAATAAGGCCGGGGGAATAAGCAGTTTCGGGAGTTCGTTCTGTAAAATGTACATGAAGCTCGTCGGGAAACTCTAGTAAAGCTGTATTGGAATCTACTACATAACCAAAAGAATCGCTTGGTAAAATGTTGGAATTAATAAACCGCAGGTTAGAAGGAACGCTAGTAACGGGGCGAGAAACTTTTAAATAATCGGGCATTTTCCCTAACACGGCTGTACTGTTTGCTACGGTAGGCTGCGTATTTACATTAGCTTTTTGTGTAATAATTTGGCGTACTTCAAAACCATTTTCCAACAGTTTGTTTCGGTAAAAGCTACGCATAAAATGCATGAGCGAGCCTTGGTACACTTCTGCCCTACGTTGCAATTGCTTTTCGCGTTTACGCTTGGAAACCTTGTATTGCTCTTGAAAAAGTGGGTAGCCTTGGTATAGGAAAACTTGCGTGTTATAATTAAACTCAAACAAGGTTAAACTATAATTGATAGTATACCCCAAATAATCGTTTTGAATAATGAGTGGTTCCGTGGCAAAGGCGGTTAATGTATTTTTCGACTTACTAAAAGTAAACTTTACGGCCTCTTTATTTTTTATTTTACAGTAGGCAGCAGCAGGGTGTTTACCAATAAATTGTTCCAGAAAAAAATCGCCATATTTCGTCCAACCGTTGGCATCGGCGCTACGCACTATTACCTCTTGTAATTGGTTTTCGGCTGGTTGTAATTGTACAAATAGCGAATCGATACTCGCTTTTACCATAATTGATTTTACCTGTGTGGTGTAGCCAATGCATTGGAATACTACATCGTAGCTGCCCGCCGCCGTAAGTACCAACTCAAAACTCCCATTTTTCTGCGTTACGGTACCTTTAGAAGTGTTGCTTATAAACACGGAAGCTGCTGCCACAGGGCCCTTGTTAGCAGCATCCACCACAGTACCACTAATGCGTATTTGTGCCATGGTAGTAGCACCGCTGTACCCTATAAAAATCAGCAGTGCCAGTATACGTATCTTACTTATTTGCCATTTCATAGTGTTTGTATTTCATCTACCGTTTGAAGGTAATAGCCAATACCCATAATGGCTTTACAAAACTAGATGAGTGGCAAATTGGGTGTTAAAAACTCCGTTGAATTTGAAGCATTAACTGCGACGGACGTAATTGAAAACTATTTTGCGAAAACGTGTTGCCAAAAGCAAAATTATTCACAAAAGCCTTGGTATTAGTCACATTCTGCCAAAGAATACTAACATCGAATTTCTTAATTGCTTGGCGTTTTATAACGCTTATATCGCCAAAGAAAAATGTTTGCACAGGGCGGCCAGATGCAGATAAATTATAATGTTCTAAACCAAATTTAGTAACCCAACTACCCTTAAAGGTTTTAGTAACTGTGAACATATTTTGCCAATCGGCGGATCGGATTTTATTCACATCACTTTGCTGGATATTACTGGTTTTAAACCTTGTAGCGTAATCAACATTTACAGTGCCTATTAACCAACCTAATTTTGAGGTAATACCCAACGAACCAATGGTAGAATTTACAATACCTGCAGGTGTAGCCTGTACAGTTTTACTCTGCTGATAATTTGTTTGAATACTTGCCGACATGCGGAGATTAAAAAAATAGCGACTAGCTGAAACGTGATAATCTACATCACTCATTCGGTTATTAAATAATGTTCTATCACCTATTGAAAGTGAGTTGATGAATTGCTGGGTTTGTATAGTATTGAACTGTGTATTATTGCTGCTTACTCCGAACGACATGAAAGCCGCTTTTACGATGTTCTTATAATTGAATTGGATACTATTCGACTGCATTAATTGAAACCCCGTAAGGTTATTAGCAGTACCGATATTTCGAAAATCGTTCATAATAAATGAGCCGTTTGTTTGAAACGGCTTGTCAAATAATTGGTTTAAATTACTGGTAGCACCCACGGACCATCTGCTAGAAATTACGTAGTTAGCAAATGCATTATAGGCAGGTAGCCAATGGAAAGTACCAAGCCGTGGAGTAATAATTTTATTTTGAAATAACGCCTGCAACGTACCAGAAAGTGAAATACTAAAATCGGTGGTTTTATAGCCCAAATTGGTAGTGAACTCTGTAATATGCTGGGTAATGTTTTCACGTATACCAAAACTATCCCTCCCTAAATTTTCAAATTGCTTAGTATCTAAGCCTTTTTGTAGGTTTGGGTTAAACTGCTGTAACAAAGTACTATACCCTACTTGCTGGCTTAGGTTCCACTTTCCCAGTGGCCTGCTAAAACTAGCTTGTAACCTTTGGTAGCCCGTAACAACGCTTACACGCTGGCGAATAAACATAGAATCGGCCACTTGTAACCATATATTTAGGTTAGCGTTGGGCGATACTAACAAGTGCTGCTGTAAGGAGCTGTAACTCATAAAATGTTTGAGTGTAAACCGCCACTTATTGAACATCGTAACCTGCTGAAAGGCATTGCTAATACCGCCTTGCAAATTTCTAAATTGCTGTGTGCTGGCGGCATTATTATTTACTAGCAACCCTGTATTATGGGCCCCAAATAAATTTACTACAGTAGTATTGATGAGGTACTTTGATTTTACATTTTTAGTGTATTCCGCCCTACCCGATAATTGCCAAGGTTTTTGTACCAATTCCTGCTGCTCCTTGAATACAATAGTATCGTTTAGGAAAAATATTTGATTACTCTCGGTAGCTGTTTGCCTATTTTTATCTAGTGTTCCGTCTACTTGTAATTGAAGCGTGGCATTGTTTTTAAGTTTGGTAAGTTGGTTTACACTAAGCACATGCAAGTTGTTAAACAATACCCTGTTGGAATTTAGCAAAGGAGCCTGTGCAAGGGGAATAGAAAGTAAATGGTTTCTGATTAAATTACCTGTGTACGTTTCGGAAAAATCGCCCTCGTTAAAACGCTTCAACTCACCAGAATAATCGTTACCAGTGTTATTAAATTTATACACATGTAGGTATTGTTTATCGGTAGCAAACTGCATGGCATTTATACCAGCATCTACCAATAAAGCCGGAACCCCAACGCCAAGGTTCGCTTTACCTAACAACCTATTTTTGGCCGATGGCAGCAGTTTTATATTGAGTGCTGCCCGCTGCGATGGCACTAAGCTATCAAGCATTTTTATAGGCTGATGATTTTCTAACACTTGCACTTGAGCAATATGTTTGGCGGCCAAATTTCGGTTAGCTAAGGCATATTTATCGCCCAACATATCTAACCCTTCTATATAATACTTATTAATATTTTTTCCCTGGTATTTTATGCTACCGTCGTCGCCCACTTCTATACCCGGTAAACGTTTTAACACATCTTCTAAAACATCGTCGGCTGGTGTTCGTAGCTTTTGAATGTCGTACGCCACCGTATCTTTTCGTTGGGTTATTCCAGAATTTTTTACGGTGATAGCCGGCAACTCAAACTTTGCCTCTTGAAGTACAAAACTAAAGGCAGGAACATTGCTCGTTAGCCAAACTTTAGTGGTGATAGGTTTGTAACCCATCGCATTAATTTGTACGAAAACAGAATCTGGTACCGCCAAAGGTATCTCTAACTTAAAAGAACCAGCAACAGTAGAAAAACCAAATTTTGAAACCTTTGGGGTAGACAGGTTAGTAACTACAACGCTTGCATTTTCAATAGGTTTACCGTTATTGGCTTTTATACTTCCCGAGAATACAATCGTTTGCGATTTAGCTAGTAAACTGATGACTAAAGCACCAATAGTTATAATAAGTTTCAAAGGCAAGCTTAAGGTAGTTCTATCGGGTTATTAATGGGTGGCTTCGGGCGTAGCTTACCATCGCCTTTAATGGTAATGGTGGTGGTAGAATTATTGCCATTAGCGGCATTGGCGGCATTTACCGTATTCATTGTTCCCTGTGGATCTTTGATAAAATCTTGTTTCATTTTCTCAAATTGTTCTTTAGTTACCACCTCAGTTTTTGGAGGTATCGACACATCTGGTGTAATGTTTGGCGTGTATAGCTGTACTGCATGCCACTGTACATCATTTTTTGAATCGTACATACTTAGTATCAAACCCGGAAGACCGTTCGCTTTCCAAGGGCCAGCTGAGCTAGGTATGCTAGGTGCGTACCATGCGGTATAGTGGCGACCCTTCCAATAGCCTGTAGCTTTTGTACAGCGAACACCTATAATATCTTTCGACGAATCGGTTAATTGCCAATCAAACTCAGGAAGTGTATAATAGATAGCGATTTTACCGGTTACCCATGGTATAAAATAAGCAATTTTCTTGTTTGATAAATCGGCATAAAATCGTTCCGTAGTGCCTTTTTGAGCCATAGAATTTTGCAAAAAAGACTGTTCAAGGGATGTAAAACCACTGGGATCGTCCATCATTTTAGTCATCAAAGAATCAGTTGTCTTAGTGGAAGTAGCTATATAACTAGTTTGTGTACCCAACAAAGACAGACAATATTTTCCTGTAACCACCTTAGAAGTATTAACAGTATCCGTTAAGTGAGAGAATGTGTATTCAATACACAAGGCGTTGTTATTGCTAGATTGCGACTGTCCGAACAGTGATAGTACTATTAACGCTTGAATGATTGTTAAAACTGCACATTTCATAAAATTAGCTTTTATCATAGGTGCTAAAATTAAATCAATTACCGAAAGTACACATGACATTTTTGAAAATCTTCCACATAAATACTGTACGTATAATTATTTTCTGTAACACATTTAATTGTTACTCTATTACCAAACGAGCCAGATAATTACCAATAAACGTTCTCGTGATACCAGTTTATATTTGGCTTGCCATAGTTAGCTATTGACATCAAAGCATTAGCAGAATCAAAACATTAGTGATGTAGAATAATAGCTATATGGAAGTAGGTTTTATCTCGAAAGTTACGGGAGTTCTATCGGATTTTTGGGTAGTAAAGATGCCGACGTATTCGCTCCCAAGCTATTGATTGAAACGCTTACTTTAGCTTGTCCAAATGGAGTACTTACCATGCCGCCTGTGGCAGACTGCAAATATCCGTTCATGTCCTTAATCGCAAAATCTCTCATTTCCCGAAATTGCCCCTCGGTCATCTTGGGCGTTTTTAATGGTACCGACAAATTAGTTGATTTTGAACACTGGTACAACCTTACCAATTCCCAAGAAATCTGATCTTTTGTATCGCTCATTTTTGTTATTAAACCTGGTAAGCCATTTGCTTTCCAAGGTCCCGCTTTGGTTGGAATAGATGGAGCAAACCAAGCTACGTAATTTCTTCCCTTCCAAAAACCACGAGCTTTAAAACATTTTAAATTTAGAATTTGCTCGCTTGTATCCGTTAATTTCCAAGCAAAATTCGGCACATCCCCTTCTACTGCTACATCGCCAGTAATCCACTTCACTAATTTAACAAATTGCGAACCATTTCCAGCAAAATAAATCACCTCCGAACTACCGATCTTTTTCACACTGCCGCTGATTAATTGTTGTTCATCAGCAGTCAAAGCTTTTGCGCCGGAATTTGTTTGATTCATAATAGAATCAATCGTATGTTGTGGGCGACTATAATAAACCGACTGTCCCAATGTATTAAATAGTAACACGAACGGTGTTGTAATCTTACTCGCGGTATTGGTACTGTCTTTCTGATGGGTAAAATCGTATACCGCCCCAAACTCGGCCTCACTACTTTGACCTGACACCAAGCAGCAGTAGCAGATACATAATAAGGTGGTTATAACTTTCATAGTGTGTTTTTTAAAAAAGGTGGGCTCAAAGAGCCCACTGAGTTAGAATTTTAATTAGCAAAGTTGTTCGGCGATAATTGTCGCAAGGGCATTGGATACGTAATCAGCTGTATTTTGCGCCATCCATTTTGCTTGGTCGTAATTACAGTTTGAACAACAAAAAGTAGAGGTCACCGGAATTGAAAAACAATTGGTGTTTGATACACTAGTTGCTGTCGCACACACAACATCAGATTCAGCAATTAATTTTTTGTCATTCACTTCACTTTTTGGACTTGCGAAGATTGAACTTGAAGCAAGCATGGCAACTAAGCCAAAAATCATTTTTGTTTTCATATTAAATAGTTTAGGATGTGAAAACTACACACACACACACACACACACAAGAAATTTACCTTAAAAAAACATTAATTTTAAATATTTTATTAATAATCAATGACTTATGAACCGAATTCTACCGATGAATTAGCCCGTATCACCTAGAATATCTGTAAAATTTAACTTTTAGTTGGGTTCCGTGAATCGCTTGCAATTAGCCAACAATCCCAACCGTTACACCATCATCCCCAACAAAAAAGTCCTCCCGTAATTGGGAGGACTTTTTAGCTAAACAATACGCTTGCTTGCAGCTTATTTTTTGAGTATGGTGGCTACATATTTTTCCTGCGTGGCGGCGTTTATAAAGCTGATAAAATAATTGCCGGTAGGTAATGCCTGTACATTAACGGTATTGCCACTAAACACGGTTTGCAGCACTACCCTGCCCTGTGTATTGGTAATAGCCACGGTAGAATTGGCTGGGAAAAATACATTTACCCTTACCTGTTCCGCTACGGGGTTAGGGTATACTTGCAAGGTGGTAACAGGTGCTTGCATATGCACCGTTTGTATAGGGCTAAGCAATTCCTTACCATCCATATCTACCTGCTTTAATCTGTAATAATTCACGCCTGCCACGGGCAAATAATGGGTAAGGCCATAGCTGGTAGCGGCGCTGGTAGTGCCTTTACCTGCTACAAAACCTAGGTTGGTATATTGTACCCCATCTACACTATGCTGTACATAAAAACCTCGGTTATTCAGTTCATTGGCGGTAGCCCATGCTAACGCTACTTTTTGTTGGCGTAGTGTAGCCGTAAACTTGGTAAGGGAAACCGGCAGTGAAAAGGCACCAAAGCCAATGGCAAAATCGCTAAAACTACTAAGGTTATTTACAGTAGAAGTTACCACATTACCCGCTACCGTGGCTGGTGCAGTAGTGCCAGACGCCGCCCAAGCGGATGTACTATTGTTTCGTTTGATAACGGTGTACCTAGTAGCATCGGTAACGGAATTACTACTTCCGCGGAGCGATAATGTGATGTTATAACTACCACCGGTAGGCTGTACATTAGGATCGATGGTAAAAAAGCCAGCATTCAATGCGTTGGTAATGGGCACGCCGTTAAAATTAACGCTAGGTGCTGTACCTGTGATACCGCCGCTGGTAAATTTGGCAGAAAGCTGATTGGTACCCAAAAGATTATTTACCTGTACCGTGGCCGACTGATAACTGCTAGAAGTACCCACTGGAAACTCATAGGTGCCTGTGCCACTAACGCTCCGGCGTAGCGTACCATTGTAAAAATAGTTATTGGCCGATACACCACTAATGGCATTGCCATCGGCACTGGTGATGGCAATTGTTTTACCACCCATATCAAATTTTGCGGCCGACTTAAAAACCACGGCAGGTGTATTGATATCGTAAAAAGTACTAAATAAACCATTGATGGTAAGTGCATTGGTAAACAAGCCCGTATAAAAAAAGGATACTGCATTGGTACCAGTAAACTCTAGCTCGCCTGTACCTATCCAATTTTTAGCACCAAAACCTTGAAAAAAGCCTGCATTGTTTACCAACACTTTACCATTATTTCTAATGCCAAGCGATAAGGCTAAAGTAGTAGGTAGTGTTACCGTGGCACCTGCATTTACTTGAATAGAAGCACTAGTAGGCGTAGCAGGAAACGTACTAGGAAAAATAGTAGTGCTGCCATTAAATACCGCTTTTACAAGGTTAGTAGGCACACCATTGGTCCAGTTGGTAGCATCGTTCCAGTTGGCATTATTGCCCAGCCAAGTAGTGGTACTTATCATGGGAAAATTATTGCTATTGGTATGCACAAAGGCCAAATCGTTCCTAAAATGCACCGATGTACCGTAGCTGCCATAGCTGGTAAAATTATTGGCCGCATTAAAGCCTGTAAGGGTTTGTGTACCAAAGCTAGTGGTGGGCAAGGTAGCCGTAGTGGCAAAAACATCTAACCCAAAATAAGGAGCTGCCACATAGTTATTGCCATTATTGGCAAACAATGCCGACTCGCCGTGGAAAGTAGTTCCGGGCGATTTACCGCTAGTAATCATTTTTACGGGCTGCCAGTTATCATCGGTTTCTATGATGCCCATGGCATAATAGGTAGGGTCTGCCGGGTGCCAATAATCTATACCCACTGCATAGCTGAGGGATTTTGCAAGTGTTTGAGCCAAGGCTAACCTACCACCGGTAATGGGTATAAAGGTAGATTGGTTAAGTAAATTGCCTACACCATTTACACCACTTGCTTTTTGTAAAACACCGTCCTTATTGGTTTCTACAATACCACTATAGGGAACATACGATAATGCCCCAGATGCTGGAAGCCCTGTTAGTGAGCCACTGTTAGCTTGGTATTGTGTTACTACAAAATACACATTGTTAGTAGATTTTTGCACCACTACATTATCTATAGCGGCCCTGTAGGAATATAAAAACCGCTTAACGCCGTGGGTGGTTAAGGATAAATGATGGCTAAATACATTGGCCCCCACCGTGCCTGTAGGTGCGGTGGAAGTTTCTCCATTAAAACTGTAGGATATACTGGTACCATATTCTATTAATTGTAGGTTTTCCTCACTATCTACAAACTTGTCATTATAAATGGCTGCTGTGGCTTTAAACATTGCCCCACCCTCTTTCATCCATACGGTGTTGCCATTAGCATCTAGCTTAGCAATGGGATACCTGAGTTGGTTTTGTAGCAAAGGATTTGCCGCATTAGTGTTCCACCCTACAAAAAATATATTGCCTTGGTCGCTCACAGCCAGTCGTGTTATTTGCATACCTGCCACACCAGAGCCGCCAAAATTGTAGGTTTTCACCCATTGCATTACCCCGGCACTATTCATTTTGGCTATGTAGGCTAGGTTTTCCGTAATACTTGCGGTGGCTGTAATACCATCTCCAAAATCGGCAGTGGTGCCTCGGGTAACGTTGCCACCAAATACAAAATTGCCATTATCATCGGTGGTTATACAGTCGGTACTAATATTGCCATTTGCATACCATTTTACAATAGTGGGTGCACCCGTTTGTGCGTTGATGCTGCCAAAAAAACGAACGGTGCCAGGAAAATTTCCTACGGCAGGAGCAGAAATGGTAAGGGAGCCAAATTTGGCTGCGGCCAAAGCCTGACCGCCGAAATAAATACCTCCGTTGGTTTTATAGCTAATGTGGCGTAGCGATGCAGCACCTAGACTGCCGGGGTTAAAAGCCCAGTCCCAACCGCTACCTATTTGGGCTTGTGTAAGCGTAAATGCCAGCAAGCCAATAAATGTAATAATGTGTTTCATGTACGTGAATTTTGGTGATGGATGATGGGTCAAAATTCCGGTTTAGC
>RDXK01000079.1 GCA_004292605.1 Bacteroidota bacterium | reverse complement strand
GTAGTTATTTTCATCAGAGATTTAGATGGTTTAGAAAACAACACACATCAACTAAAATTAAGAAAAGAATATTTTTCAGAAAGTAATTCTATTGTAAATAGGCTACCCTTAAATCTTCTAATCTGCTGATTTTGAATGCGTTGATAAAAGAAACATACCGAAATTGGCACAGATAGTGTCAAAACGGTATGTTTTGCTTATATTTCGTATACCAAAACCAAATCTAAGCAGATGCAAGGTACATTATTTTCATTAGAAAGCAACTACACTACAAAATGGTATATTTTCAAGAATTCAACAGAATTAGGTAAGCTATATGATACTATTCCATGGGATGAATTAACGAAATTACTGCCTGAGAAGAAAAATCCAGCAGGAGCACCAGCATGGCTTCCACGCCAAGGCTATTTTGGGATGATGTTTTTGAAACATTATACAGGCTTGAGCGATGAGAAGCTTTTAGATAGTTTTCATACCGACTATGCGATGCAGCTGTTTTGTGGTGTGCTACTAGAAGAAAACGAAAAGATAAAAAACAACTCGTTTGTGAGCGGTGTGCGGAAATATTTATCTGTATTTCTAGACGTAAATGCATTTCAAAAAGACATGATTTTGAACTGGAAAAGCGCTGGAGATTTACAAAATACGGATATTTTGATGATGGATGCCACCTGCTTTGAGAGCTATATTCGCTATCCTACTGATGTGAAATTAACTTGGGAATGTATCGATAAAATACATACGGTATTCATACCGATGTTTTGTAAAAAATACAGCCTAAAATTACCCCAAACAGTATATAAAGACAAGAAAAAGAAGTATTTGGGCTATAGCAAATGCAGAAAAAAAGGACATCGAAAAACAAAAAGAATACGACAAACATTACTTACCTATTTAGAAAAAAGTATTTCGACATACAAACAGTTACAATCGCAAGTAGCTGATTATGAGATAGAAACAAAACTAATACGTTTGTATACTACCATAGAAACGGTGCTTAAACAACAAAAACAATTATTAGCGAATCCCAAAGAAAAAGTAGAAGACAGAATTGTGTCGTTGCACAAATCGTATTTGAGACCGATTGTAAGAGGAAAAGAAAACAAGCCAGTAGAATTTGGGATGAAAGCCCATCTGTGTCAAACCGATGGCATCAACTGGCTAGAGTACCATAGTTATAGTGCTTTTAATGAATGTAACAGACTCAAAACGAGCATATTATCACACGAAATTATGTTTGAAAAATGTAGAAAATTGGCAGCCGATAATATCTATCCAATAAACGCCAATCGTAAGGAAGTAACAGAAAAAGGCATCCAAACCAATTTTCCTAAAAAAGGACCTAAAGAAACAGACAAGAAAAAAGCTAGGACAAATAAAAAAATAAGAAATGAGCTGGGCAAGCTCAGAAGCACCGTACTAGAAGGTTCGTTTGGAAACGAGAAAAACAACTACAAACTGGGCAAAATCAAGGCATTAACAGAAGGAACAGAGTTGATTTGGGTTGTATTTGGGATATTTACGGCAAATGCGGTGTTGATAAGCAAACGAAGAGAAGCCAAAGCAGCCAAACTAAAAGCACAGCAACTGCGGCAGTTTAGTCTAAAAAAAGCAGCCTAAAACCAAACCCCAAACGGCTTAATGGAAGAGCTATGTCCTTTTGGGTCGAAAAACAGCATAAGAGGCTCATAACAAAGCAAAAATTGTACTTTTCTAATATATTAGCCTAAAAATAATAAGACTTCAAATTTTTAAATTTGAGAAAAAATACTTAAAAGTAGTATTTTTGGAATACTGAAAGGAATTTTAAAGGGAAGCCTAAATAAACTAGGAATATTTTTATTGCATATTTATGAACTTGAAGCTCTTATTTTTGCTGATATTCAAGTATTTAATAAAAATATCAGAACTAAAAAGAAAAGAAGTTAATCGACTAATATTTGAACAAATTATTAATTGT
>RDXK01000145.1 GCA_004292605.1 Bacteroidota bacterium | reverse complement strand
TAAAGGCGGAAGAATCAACTTCCGCCTTTTTTATTCACCTGCATCCGTTTTAAGCAGTACATTTGTTTTCCATTGTTAATTTATTTGTCATGGGTAATTTAGGATTTCAAGAAATTTTATTAATAGCTGTAGTAGTATTGGTATTATTTGGTGGCAGAAAAATACCAGAGTTTATGCGTGGCTTGGGTAAGGGTATCCGAGAATTTAACGACGCAAAAAGCAATGTGAAAAAAGAATTAGAAGATGGCATGAAAGAAAAAGATGCAACTGCCGATACCAAATAGGCCTTTTCACCCCTTTATTTAGTTGAAATTTCCATAGTGGAGTACAAAGTTTCCATAGCCTTACTGCATACACAATTAGCTAGCGGTACACTTACTTGTGTGCAGCATGTACAGCAGTACCTAACTAATATTCAAGCCAACACCCATTTAAACGCATTTTTAGAAGTTTTTGAAGCAGAAGCCCTTGAGCGGGCTGCTTATTTAGATGAGCTTTGGCAGCAAGGCACACACTTGCCATTGCATGGTGTAGTAGTGGGGTTGAAGGATGTAATTAGTTACCAAGGGCACAAACTTTCCGCCGCCTCGAAAATATTAGAAAATTTTACGGCGGTATATTCCGCTACTGCGGTGGAGCGATTGCTGCAAGCGGGAGCGATTATTATTGGGCGACAGAACTGTGATGAATTTGCCATGGGTGGCAGTAATGAAAACTCCGCCTTTGGAAAAGTTTTGAATGCATTAGATAACAACAGGGTGCCAGGCGGCTCCAGCGGTGGAAGTGCAGTAAGTGTACAAGCAAATTTGTGCCAAATATCCCTAGGTACAGATACTGGTGGTAGCGTACGCCAACCGGCCGATTTTTGTGGAATAGTAGGTGTAAAGCCCACTTACGGTCGTATTTCACGGCATGGCTTACTGGCCTATGCCAGTAGTTTTGACCAAATTGGCATTTTTTCGCACACAGTGCAGGATGCTGCTTTGGTATTGGAAACTATTGCTGGTGCAGATAATTTTGATAGTACAGCCTTACCATCGGCCGTGCCACCGTATAGCCAATACCTACACGATACCCAACTGCAGGCCAAGCGGTTTGCTTATTTTAAACAAAGTTTTGAGCATCCATCGTTAGATACCCATATTAAACAACAGTTTGAACAGCTTTTTAACGATTTACGTCGGCAAGGGTACACCGTGGAAGCTGTAGATTTTCCTTTGTTGCCCTATGTAGTGCCTACTTACTATGTACTTACTACCGCTGAGGCTAGTAGCAATTTAAGCCGATACGATGGTGTTAAGTTTGGTTATGTGCATACCCAAGCTATCCAAAGTTTAGATGAATTTTACAAGCAAAACCGCAGTAACGGATTTGGTAAGGAAGTAAAGCGACGCATAATGCTGGGAAATTTTGTGCTAAGTGCCGGCTATTTTGATGCCTATTATACCAAAGCACAGCAAGTAAGACAGTTGCTACACACCCAAACCCAAGCTATTTTTGAACAGTTTGATGCCATTATATCACCCACCGTACCTACACCAGCATTTCCATTTGGGGAAAAATCGGCATCGCCTATCGACATGTTTTTAGCCGATATTTTTACCGTACATGCTAATTTGGTAGGTATACCCGGTATATCGGTTCCTAAGTACACACATATTTCTGGCATGCCATTTGGAATACAGGTGTTTACCAACAAGGAAAAAGAGGCCGAATTATTGGCCACCGCCGCTTTTTTTGAACAATTGTAGCAAGAAAATTTCCTGTTGTTGGTGCGTAACTTATTGGTAGTGAGTGTTTTATATACTCCACCGTCACAGAAACAAATGGAATGATAGTATTACAAACTAGAAAAATAGTTGGTTGTTTTTTTCAAATCTCAAGCCTGTTTTTGGCTTTTTTATGTGCAGTTAGCTTTACGGCTAACGCTCAAAATGCAAACGATTCGTTAATTGCTAAGCAAATCCCCAGCAGTTTTGCTACCGAGGCACCTCTGGTAGGGGAAACTATTTACCTAAATCCGCTGGCGGAGAATTTTGTAGCCAGTTTTATTCAAAAAAATGGAAGCTATTACACCAAAATATACGATGATAATTTGCCCGTAATAGCCATGTACAATAGTGTTTTGCAGCAATATGGTTTGCCCACCACGCTTAAATATGTAAGTTTTATAGAAAGTGGTTTGCAGCGAAACTTGGTATCACGTGCGGGTGCCAAAGGGCCGTGGCAGCTGATGGGCGACGAAGCCAAGCGTTTTGGACTAAGAAAAGGTGGGAAAGATTTACGTACGGATTATGTATTGAGTACCCATGCCGCTTCAAAATTATTATTGGAATTGTATGATGAGTTTAACGATTGGTTACTGGTAGTAGCTGCTTACAACTGTGGCGTGGGCCGTATGAAACAAGCTATCCGCAGGGCCGGTTCGGCATCGTTCTGGGAATTGGATCGGTATTTACCCAAAGAAACCCAAAACCATGTACGTAAATACATAGCCACGGTAGTACTTTTAGAAGGTAAGCCCGATGTAACTACCCTTACTGCCAATGAAATAAAACAATACCAATGGTTGGCTAGCGTAAAACATAGCAATAAACCACCTGTATTACCCAAACAAGTATTGGCGAGTACCAGTATTTATGGCAATTATTCTGCGGAAGTAGTGGCGGCAATACTAGATATGCCTGTGCAAACGGTGCATGAATTAAACCCGAACATGAACAGCGAATTGCTAGCGGAAAGAAAATATTTACTTCGTTTACCAAAACATAAAATGCAGGTTTTTCAAGCCAAACGAAAAGCTATTTTCGCAGAAAGTGAACGTGTATTTTTAGCCGCCGAAAAATCGAAAGCTGCTGGTGAAACTTTGTAAACCGGTTTGGTATTCATTTTTTTAATTGGCCAACAGGAATAGTAAAATAATCCAAATATCTAGCTAGTTTTTTGGTTTGGTAGCCGTGGTTTAGAGCCTGTTCCAAATTTGCTGTATGGCTTTTGCTTTTAGCAAACACTCCTCGTATTCCTCATTCGCTTCACTGTATACCGTAATGCCACTACCTACTTGGTAGGATGCTGTTTTTGTGTCAGTATTAATAATTATGCTTCGGATAACCACATTCCAATCGCTGATGCCTTGCGGGTTCCAATAGCCAATACTGCCGGAGTAAAGGCCCCGCTGCTGTGTTTCTACTTCATGGGTTATTTCTAGTACTCTTTTTTTCGGGGCTCCCGTCATACTACCCATCGGAAACAAAGCTTCCAATACATGGCCTAATTTTTTGTGGGGCAATAGTGTACCCTGAATAGTGCTATGCATTTGAAATACTTGCTCGTAAGCCGTAATGGCAAACAATTCCTGTACATGTACGGTGCCTCGCTGGCATAGCGGACTCATATCGTTCCGCATTAAATCTACAATCATTACATTTTCACTCTTGTTTTTAAGACTGTGTTGTAACTCCTGTAGTAAAGCAGCATCTTCAGTGGTAGTAGTGCCACGTTTTTGGGTACCCTTGATAGGTTGAGTAATGATGGTATCGTTTTGTAATTGAAAAAAACGTTCAGGACTAGCACACACACAGTACTGACTATGCCATTTATAAAACGCCGAAAATGGTGTGGGCGATGCTTGTACCAATTGGTGCCATAATGCAGGAATATCTAGCTGCTGATACTGGGCTTGCCAAGGAATACAGTAATTTATTTCGTAGCAGTTACCTTGCTGCAAATGCCGCTGAATAGTTTGGAATTGCTGCTTGTACTGCTGTATACTTACCAATGGCTGAAACGGGGAAGTTAAGTTTAGCTCATCCTTTAAAACAATCGCTTGAATAGCCTGCCAAATAGCCTCGGTATTATCTTGTATACTTTCAATGGTAAGTATGTTTTGCTGCCAATGCACTACCACTTCTGGTTTAAAAAGTGCTAGGTTTTTAAACTCATCTAACTTGTGTTTTTCTGCATAATTTGGCTGTGTGGCGTAGGCCGTATTGAAGGCAATATTACCAAACACCCAATCGGGCTCATCGGCTAAAAATTGGTTAATGGTTGGGGCGTGTAGATGGACTGCTTCCTGTGTTTTATAAGCACCGCCAGCCGCTAAAAAAGATACTTGGCTATAGGGTAGGGTTTGGTTATTGCTGGAAAGCAAACAGCAAATATCATAACTGTTGAGCCAGTGTAATATTTGCTGTTGTAAATGGCTGGTTAAAGCCACTGTGTATGTTTGTACAAAACGCTTTTTAGGCATTAGAAATCATCGTCCTCATCGTCATCAAAACTGCTTCCTTTACTTCCGCCAAATAAGTCGTCGAACTCATTAAATTCTTCTAATTTAAAATCATCTTCATCGCTTGATTTTTTGCCGGCCGATTTTTTTGCGGCACCGCCAGTTTTTGATTTTGGTAAATCAAATTCATCAAAATCGGGGTCCCAATTATCATCGTCGTCATCATCTTTTGCTTCCCAATCATCCGCATCTTCGGCATCATCGTCGTCATCATCTTCGCTGGCCGATTTGCTTTTAGCGCCTTTACCTGCTGTTTTTTTTGCAGGTTTAGCATCTTCATCATCCTCTAAAAGTTCATCATCATCCTCCAATTCTTCCGCTTGTTTTTTAGCTTTACTATCGTTTTTTGCAGCAGATTTTCTGGGGGCACTTGGTTTACTTTCACTGCTTTTTGCTTTGCTTGCTTTTGCCATAGTACTGGTAATTAACTGTTCAAATTTTGTAATTATTTTTTAATTGCAAAAAAACTACTGCACATTTTTAAAGAGAAATTATTTGATCTCTTCCTGGCCCGTTGGAAACGTAGGCTATAGGTGTTTGTAAGTAGTTATTTATAAATGCAATGTATTGTTTCATTTCTTGCGGCATATTATCGGGCTGCTGTATGGTAGTGGTATCGCACTTCCATCCTGCGAATGCTTGATAAACGGGTTCAATGGGTAATTTGTTCATTTGGTAGGGCACTTCTTGCACCGTGTTACCATGTATTTGGTAAGCAGTAGCCATGTGTAACGTATCAAAGCTGTCAAGTACATCGGCTTTTGTCATTACTATTTTGGTTACACCATTTACCATACAGGTGTATTTTAGGGCTACCAAATCTATCCAGCCACAGCGGCGTGGGCGGCCAGTGGTGGCACCAAATTCGCTGCCTAATTTCCGTAGTTCTTCACCCGTGGCATCGTGTAATTCTGTAGGGAAGGGGCCACTACCTACCCTAGTGCAATAGGCTTTGCTTACGCCTAAAACATCGTTTATTTTTTGTGGTGCAATACCCAAACCAGTACAAACGCCGGCACTAATAGTGTTAGACGATGTTACGAAAGGAAAGGTGCCAAAATCAATATCTAACATGGTACCCTGAGCACCTTCTGCCAATATTTTTTTGCCTTTGGCTATTTGTTCGTTAATAAAATATTCGCCATTAACAATATTAAGGGTGCGTAAAAACTCTAGAGCTTCAAAAAACTCTTCTTCCCAGGCCGATATATCTTCTATAAAATGAGAATTATCTAACAAACGCTGGTGCTTTAAGCGAAGCTTGATGTACTGTGTAGTAAAATTTTTATCTAGTAAATCGCCTACACGTAAAGCATTTCTGCCAGTTTTGTCCATATAGGCCGGACCGATTCCTTTTAGCGTACTGCCAATTTTGCCATCGCCTTTGCTTTGCTCGCTAGCTTTATCTAAAGCTCGGTGGGTGGGTACTATTAAATTGGTTCTTTGCGATATGTATAAGTTTTTTCTTACATCTATACCAAAGGCAGCTACGGCATCGCATTCGCGTTTTAGTGTTACGGGGTCTAACACTACACCGTTACCTATGAGGTTAATTTTATCCTGATGGAAAATACCCGAAGGTATTTGGTGCAATACTATTTTTTTACCGTTTACATACAGGGTATGTCCGGCATTTGGGCCACCCTGAAAACGGGCCACAACATCGTAGTTGGGAGCAAAGTAATCTACTATTTTTCCTTTTCCTTCATCGCCCCATTGTAAGCCCAATATTACATCTACCATTGTATAAAATTTACGTCACAAAATTAATGGTACTGTACACAACAAGGGCAGTAAGAATATTTTTATTTGTACGGTATTTTTAGTACAGAGTGGCGAAATTATTAGTGTATAGCAGTAATTAGTTAGCTGGCGGAGCATACTGCAGCAGTATTTGCAGCAAATTTTGTGGGTGAAATGGTTTGGTAATTAAATCGTTCATACCAGCGGCTACAATGCTTGCCTTAACCTCCTCGGAATGATGGGCCGTAAAGGCAATGATGGGTGTGTGTTTGGTATGTGTTTTTAGTCGAAGAATTTGGGCAAGTTCTGTGCCATCAATATCAGGTAAATTGATATCTAGCAAAATAAAATCGAACTGTTTTCTATTGCAAAGTTCTAGTGCTGTGATGCCATTTTCCGCTACATACACCTGTAGTTTCCATTGTTCTAAAACTGCTTTTTGCACTTGAATATTAAAAGCATCGTCTTCTACCATCAGCACTTTTAAATTCTTAAGAGTGGCTGCGTCAAAAACGGTTGCAGCCGCATCCTGTGCGTTGGCTATTTCAAATTGAAGATTAAAAATAAATTGGGTGCCTTTGCCTACTTCGCTTTGTATTTGTATAGGGGCATTTTTAAGTGTCAGTAATTGTTTTACAATGCTAAGGCCTAATCCAGAGCCGCCGTGCTGCTGATAGGTATCGGTAGAGGCTTGTTCAAATGAATTGAAAACCGTGTGTTGTTTATCGGCGGGTATACCAATTCCGGTATCTGCCACTATGAATTGTATAAGGGCGCTACTACTAGTTTTACTAAGCAGTTTTACCTTTAATTGTACGCTTCCTTTTTGGGTAAATTTTATACCGTTGCTCAATAAGTTGGTAATAATTTGCGAAAGCCTTGCGGCATCGCCCATTAGCCAAGTAGGTATTTGAGGGTCGATGGAAAGATGATAATACAATTGCTTTTCTGCTGCTTTGGCTTCAAAAAGTTGAAAAGTTTTTTGTACCGTTTTTGCTAATGCAAATGGTTTGGTATTCAACTGAACTTTTTGTGCTTTTAGCTGATGGTAATCGAGAACATCGGTAACTAGCAACAATAAATTTTCGCCAGCGTGCTGTAATACATCTATATGTTTTTGGGCTTGTGTATCTTTTAACTGCTGAGCTAACAAGTAGCTTATACCTATGATGGCATTGAGCGGTGTGCGTATTTCATGACTCATCAACGAAAGAAATTCTTCCTTCGCTTTCACGGCATCGTCGGCTAATTTTTTCGCAATTTGAAGTTCCTTGTTTTGTTCGTTAACCTCTTTTTGTTTGCTGATTAGTATGCGATTGAGTTCTTTTAATTCCTGCTGCTGATCTTGTAAATCGGCTGTATTGGCTTCTAACATGCGGATGATAATTTCATTATCCTTCGCATATTTCAACAGCTTAAAGTCGGCTACTTCAATTTCTTCTAATAACGATTGCACATACTCTGTAGCCTGCGAAAGTTCTTCGCCGGGTGGTACATGTTTTTCCAACAAAGCTTGTATATACGCTAAGCGTTTGGGCATACAGGGTTTTATACGGGTTCATGTTCAAAGTAGCTATTTTTCGCCAATTAATAGTAAAGAACATGTTTCGTTATGGAAATCGCTTTCACTATCCGGAGCGTTACCAATTTCGCCGTAGGTAAAAAAGCCTATCATGGGTTTATTCCATACTTTTTGTATGCCTTGAATTTCTTTTTTAATGAGCGGACCAAACGCTATATGCCTAGCAAAACAGCTAAATAATACCAAAGCATCGGCATCGCCTTTCGCATTTTTTAACGCAGAAAATTCGCTAATGGTACTATCAATTACATCAAAATCCGGCGGTACACAAAACCGTACTTTTTCGCCTTCCTTGATACCACCGGGAAACATAAGCCCGCCATTTTCGCTTACAAATAAGGGGGCACGTAGCACGGGTGTACTATTTTCCCTAAACACCTGTAAAGGGTATTTGGTACCATCTTCCAGCACCATATCAAACGGATGATCTACGTTTAAGTTCACCAATTTTTTATACAAGCTTACCACGGGTGTATCGTCTATTTCGTACACTATATTGTTGGCACTTTTGGTAACTTCCATGATGGGGCCAATACCTTTCCAGCCACTGATGGCCAGGCCTTTTATTGATATTTTTTCTTCATCAAATGCTACCGCTGCAATACCGTTATCGCTAATAGTATGGTTATTAAAAACCTGTGTTTTTTGTAGTGCTTTATCATCACCCGCTAGGCCACCAAACAGCTGAGCAGTATTTTTTAAAGCAGCTTTAAAACCTTGTACTATTTCGCTACCATCGTTCTTTAATCCGCCACCTAAAATCATTACGCTGCTGGCGCCAATTTGTGTGGCTATTTTGTTGCCTATTTGCTGTGCTGTGGTAAATGCCGACTCGTCCACCTCCTGCAAATGGGCGGAAATATAATTAGGGTTTAGTTCAAAAACTAAGGCTACAATAGATTCGTGAAGAATCATATCGTCCACAATTTCACCAGCGGTAGTGCAGCCAATACAGTTAATATGGTGTTGGTTCATCAGCTCCTGCAGCTCTGTAATAGGCTGCTTAGGCGAACAGAAAATAATAGAAAAATTGGGCTTAAAACCAGCTTCAATTCTATGTTGAAGTCGTTGTTTAAAATCGGCAATATTTTTACTAGATACGGTAGTTACTTGCATAGCAATTTTTTTGGTGTAAATAATTGAGGGTCAAGGTAACTGTAGTATCTGGAGTTTTTGCGGTGGAAAGGGCAATTTACTAACCCAATAATTTTATACTTCCGTATCAAACCTATCTACCATTTCTATGCCTTTTAGTGCTTTTAGCCTTACCACTAGTTCATCTAATTCATCCTTATCGTGTACAAAAACTTTAATGGTTCCTTCAAACAAGCCTTCTTCGCTTTCAATGGTAAGTGCAGCAATATTTATTTTCATATCGCTACTAATTACTTGGGTTATTTTACTTACTACACCCACATCGTCCATTCCAATAATGCGTAAGCCTGTAAGGAAAGAAATTTCTTTGTTTTTTGCCCATTTGGTACGTACCACACGGTGACCGTAATTGGCCATCATTTGTGTGGCATTGGGGCAGTTAGTACGGTGTATTATTAAACCTTTACCCGTACTTACAAAACCAAAAACATCATCGCCAGGTATAGGGTTGCAGCATTTGGCTAATGCATACATTACCTTATCGCTGCTTTCGCCAAAAATAATAAGTTCGCTTTCCTTTTTGCCATAGCTAGGTTTGGGGTCAAACTCCTTTATTTCTGGAAGTTTCAGTGGTTTTGGTGCTTCTAGTTTATCGCCATGTATGGTAAATTCCTTTAATTCTTTTAAATCAATTTTCTTTACCGCTACATCGTAAAAAAAGTCTAAACTCGAGTTGAGTTTAAAGTATTGAACCAGCTCCTCTATATTGGCTTGGTTATAGGCAGCCCCTAGCCCTTCCAATTTTTTTTGAATAATGTATTTACCTTCTTCAGCTACGCTACGTTTCGCTTCCTTTAAAGCATCTTTTATTTTACTTTTTGCTTTGGCGGTAACTACTTGGTTGAGCCAGTCTTCGGTAGGTTTTTGTTTGTTACTAGTAATAATTTCTATCTGGTCGCCACTACGTAGTTTATGGCTTATGGGTACTAGTTTATGGTTTACTTTAGCACCAATACACTTGCTACCTATAGCACTGTGTATAGAAAAAGCAAAGTCGAGTGCTGTGGAATTTACTGGCAGCATTTTTACATCGCCTTTGGGCGTGTACACATAAATTTCTTCCGCTAAAAAACTGGTTTTAAAATCTTGTAAAAAATCTACACTATCAGTATCCTGGCTGCTAATTACTTCTCGTATTTGCCCAAACCATTTATCAAAACGGTCTTCATCGTTGCTACCTTCTTTGTATTTATAGTGGGCGGCTAAGCCTTTTTCGGCTATTTCGTTCATTCTTTTGGTACGTATTTGCACTTCTACCCATCGGCCTTGTGGCCCCATAACAGTGGTGTGCAAAGCCTCGTAGCCATTGCTTTTGGGGTTGCTAAGCCAGTCGCGTAGGCGTTCCGGACTCGGATTATACTCATCGGTAATAATGCTATATACTTTCCAGCATTCTTCTTTTTCTTTCTCTGGTACCGAATCTAGGATGATGCGTATGGCAAACAAATCGTACACCTCTTCAAAGGCTACTGTTTTCTTTTTTATTTTATTCCAAATGCTGTGGATGCTTTTGGGCCTACCATAAATTTCGAAGTTAAAGCCAGATACATCTAGCTTTTCTTTTAGTGGCCGTATAAATTCATTGATGTAGCGGGTTCTTTCACGTTTTGTTTCCGCAAGTTTTTTGGCAATATCCTTATAAGCATCGGGCTCCATGTATTTCATGGATAAATCTTCCAGCTCGGTTTTTATGGCGTATAAACCCATTCTATGGGCTAGTGGTGCGTACACCCACACGGTTTCACTAGATATTTTGAGTTGCTTTTCCGGCTTCATAAAATCCATGGTTCGCATGTTATGCAGTCGGTCGGCCAATTTTATCAAAATTACCCTTGGGTCATCGGTTAACGTTAATAATATCTTCTTAAAGTTATCGGCTTGTTTGCTTGTGCTAGTGTCTATTACGTTGCTTATTTTGGTAAGTCCATCTACTATGCGTGCTATTTCACTACCAAATTCTCGTTCTACATCTTCCAGGGTTACATCGGTGTCTTCCACAGTATCATGTAGTAAAGCACAAATACTGCTTCGTACACCCAAGCCTATTTCTTCTGTACAAATTTTAGCTACGGCTAGCGGGTGTAAAATATACGGTTCACCGCTTTTTCTCCGCATGGTTTTATGGGCTTCTGCGGCCATTTCAAAGGCAGTGCGTACTAGTTCCTTATCGCCTCGTTTTAATTTGGGTCGTAATCCACGAAGCAATGCACTGTAATGACGTAAAATTTCCTTTCTCTCCTGCTCCGCATTCAGCGTGTATTTGGGCGGGGCTAGTTCGGTTACTTTTTTATCTACTTCCTGCATAGCACCGAATATAATTTTTTTCCGATACCAAAACAAGTGTTGTCTACGTATTTTGTGGCAGTGCTTGGGCTATTTGCTGTGTAAGCTGTTGTAGGTTATTGGTAAGGGTGGTATAGCTTACAGCATCGGCCTGAGAAATTTCGGTAATGCTCCATATTAGTGCCATCGCCACATAATCTTGCATATCCTTACCGGCAAATTGGGTTTTAAATTCTATTATTTTATCGTTCAGCCGTTTTACAAACTTGCGTACATGTTCCTCATGTTCTGCTTCTACTTTTACACGGTAGGTTCTATCGCCAATAACTAGGTTTACGGGTAATAATTGGCTCATGGTTATTTGTTTAGCATTTGCAAGCAGGTGTCAATATCCTTTAAGTAGGTATTTATTTTCTTTTGCAGTTCCTTTTTTTCTTCGGAATCCCAGTTTTGTACATTCACGGTTTTGGCGGCTAGTTTTTGCTCCAAGGCGTTTATTTTTTCCTGTAAGGAAGTGGTTTGCTCTACCGATTTTTGGTATTGCGTTTGCAGTTTTTCATGCTTTTGCTGTAGCTGTTTGTAGTGTAAAAGCAGCTGCTGTATTTGTTTTTGTAAAGCATCAAAAGCTTGGTTTGCCTGCATAACTATTTTCGTATTTCCGCATTTAATTCCGTAGCCAAAGTATGGGTAATTTTCTGCATCATGCCGTCAATCTCTTTATCGGTCAAGGTTTTCTCCTCATCTAAAAAAGTAAAATTCATGGCAATACTTTTGTTATCCAACCCTATTTTCTCACTTTCAAATACATCAAACAACTGCATATTTTTTAGTCGTTTAATTTTTAGTTGGTGAATAGCATTTTGTAATTGTGCGTATGGGATGGTTTTGTTTACCACCATAGCCAAATCTCTTTCCACCGCAGGAAATTTGGGAACTTCCTTGTACTTAGTTTTGGCCGTTTTAGTAATAGCTATTACCGGTGCTAATGGAATATTGATATAAAAAACAGGTTGTTTTATACCCATTTTTTGCAATAGAGTTGGGCTTACTTGCCCAATTAAACCTAAACTAGTTTGAGCAGTTTGAATTTGTAAACAAACACTAAAATTTGCCTGTTTTTGCTGTGTAAAATGTAGGGCGGAAATACCTAACAATTCTAACAACGCGGTGGCAGTTCCTTTTACATCAAACAAGGTAGTAGCCTCGGCTTTATAATTCCACGTAGCTGGCCTTTGTGTACCTGTAATAAAAACAGCTAGTTCCTCTTGTTCCTTAAACACCAACGGTTCTGGCTGGTGGTAGGTTTTGCCAATTTCAAAAAAGGACAGGTTCGAATTTTTTCTATTAAGGTTGTAGGCAATACTTTCCAAACCCGCATGCAGTAGTGTAGGCCTCAGCATATTCAAATCGGCACTTAGGTTGTTCAGCATTTTTACACCAGTAGCGGTTTCCTCTTCCGTAAAGTAGGCAGCATTGGTGATGGAATTGGTTAATATTTCGTAGAAGCCTTTGCCAGTAAGGTGGTTGGCAATTTTTTCCTGCAAATTAAAAGCATGCTGTAGCGTTTCCGTAGCGGGTGTAATGGTGATAGACTGTGGTATGGGAATATTATCTAACCCGTCTATCCGTACTATTTCCTCTACTATATCGGCTGGCAATTCAATATCGGGTTTGCTATGTGGTGCCGCCACACGAATTTCATCGATGGACTCCTTTACTATTTCAAAACCCAAAGCGGTTAAAATACGTTTTACAGCATCTGGATGATAATTTTTACCACTTACCTTTTTCAAGTAATGATTTTTTAGTACCACTTCTTTCTTCGGTACGGGTGTGGCATACACATCTATCACATTGCTAGCTATTTCTCCACCGGCTACTTCTTTAATAAGTAATGCAGCCCTTTTTAGCACATTTACCGTTTGCGATACATCTACACCTTTTTCAAAACGGGTAGCGGCATCGGTTCTTAAACCATGCTGTACACTGGTTTTACGTATACTAGTGCTACTAAAGCAAGCACTTTCTAAAAATAGGGTGGTAGTTTGGGTGGAAACTCCACTTTTCTCGCCGCCAAAAACCCCAGCTATACACATGGGTTCGATGGTATTGGCTATCACTAAATTGTTGGGTTGTAGCGAACGTTCCTTACCATCTAAGGTGATAAATTTTTCATTTTCTTGGGCATTGCGTACTACTACTTTATTGCCTTGAATGGCTGCCATATCAAAAGCGTGTAGTGGCTGGCCTGTTTCGTGTAAAATATAATTGGTTACATCTACCACATTATTAATGCTGCGTACACCTATGGCTTGTAAAGCATTTACTAACCAGCTGGGCGATGGCTTTACTGTAATACCCGTAATACTTACACCCGCATAGCGTATACAATCGGTGGTATTTTCTACGGCTACTTGTACGGTATATTGGGTGTTATCTACCTTAAAGCTATTGGCATTCGGTATTTTGGGTTTTACATCTTTGTTAGTGGAATGACTTAAATAGGCACACACATCTTTGGCTACGCCTATATGGCTCATGGCGTCCATTCGGTTGGCGGTAAGTCCTATTTCAAAAATGGTATCCGTATATGGGTTATAAATTTGGGAGGCCGGCGTACCTACCACTGTATTGGCAGGGAGTACTAAAATACCGTCGTGACTGGTGCCTAAGCCTAGCTCATCTTCCGCACAAATCATTCCTTGGCTTTCTACGCCACGTATTTTAGCCGTTTTCATGGTCAATGGTTCGCCATTGGTGGGGTAAATAGTACTACCCACAGTAGCTACCAACACTTTTTGCTGTGCAGCTACATTGCTGGCGCCACAAACTACTTGTAAAGGTGTTTCCTGACCAATGTTTACCGTGGTTATTTTTAATTTATCGGCATTGTGGTGTGGTTCGCAGGTAAGCACTTCGCCTACTACCACCCCAGCTAAAGAACCTTTTATGGACTCATATAATTCCACCGATTCTACCTCTAAACCTACCGATGTAAGTATTTTGCTTAACCTGTCTACTTCTATTCCTTCGGGTAAAAACTTACTTAGCCAATTGTACGAAATGGTCATTCCTAAAACGCTTTATTCTGGCAAATATAACTGTAGTAGAGTAGATGTAAGTAGCCGCTTGTTTTTGCTATCGGGCGTAGGCTTAACATTTTGTTGGCTAGTTTTGGTACCAATTATGCATTTGTAAGGCAAACTAACAAAAATGATACAAGCAAAATGGGGTTTTGTGCTAGCGAGTTTGCTAGTAAGTTTTCAATTATTTGCACAAAAAAGAACGCTATACATAGGTCCCGAAAGGGTTAGCTGTACAGGTGTGGCTCCTATGAGCTGCCTACAATACAAGGATAGTTTGGGCCAGCGCCAATGGAACTATTGGTACGATAGTATTGCTGGTTTTAAGCATGTGCCTGGTACGGAGTATGTAATAGAGGTAATAGGTGTGGATGTAAAAAGGGTACCCTCCGACGCCAGTACCAAAAAATGGATGCTTAAAAAAATAGTACACATGAAAAAAGTAGATAACAACGCCGGGTATAAAATTTTGTGGATGCTGAGTAAAGGCGAAAAAATAAGTTTAGCTGGCACGAAGGCTTTTTTACAAATTAACGAGGCGGAAGGTAGAATTAACGGTAAAGGCACTTGTAATAACTTTTTTGGAAAAGCTACCTGGCAAGCGGCGGAAAAAAATAAGGGTACAGTAATTTTTGGCCCATTAGGTAGTACGATGATGGCCTGTGCCGATATGCAAAAAGAAACGGCCCTATTTGCTGTATTAGAAACCGTAAACGGGTACGAGTTTGTGGGTAATAAATTACTGCTGAAGCAAAACGATACCACCGTGATAGAATTGATACAATAAGATACTTTTCCAGTATTAGCTAAGGCTGTTTCTCATTACAGGGAACAGCCTTTTTTATTTGTATTTACAGGTACTTTGCTTGGTTTAGACGGGAAATATTTGTGTTCCATTTTTCTGAAACCATCGGTAGTTACCTAGCAATCGTCGAGTTTATTTTTTGTAAAAATATTCACCGCATAAAACGCCAAAAGCCCTTTTAATAAAGGGCTTTTGGCAAATAAGAGAGCTGTATCGTAAAATTAATCTCTGTCTCTGTTACCTAAAAAAATCAGCACATACTGTACTAAAGTAGCTATACTAGCTAGGGCGGCTACTACATAAGTCATGGCAGCCCATTTTAACGCATCGGTAGCACCTCCGTGTTCTTCGCCACGGGTAATATTGGTGGTATTAAGCCAAGCCAAGGCACGTTTACTTGCATCAAACTCCACTGGTAGGGTAATAACACTAAAAATGGTTGTCATAGCAAACAAACCTATACCTATTAAAAGCAATGGTGGAAAGGTATTGATAGCTATTACGCCAGCCAGTAAAACCCACTGTACTATATTGCTACTAAACTGCACCACGGGTACCAATTTGCTACGCATAGTTAACCACTGGTAGGCGGTAGCATGCTGTACGGCGTGCCCACACTCATGTGCAGCTACTGCGGCGGCTGCTACGCTAGCACCATGAAAAACTTCCGGACTAAGGTTTACTGTTTTATCGGTAGGGTTGTAGTGGTCGCTCAAAAAACCCTCAACGCTCTGCACTTTTACATCGTAAATACCGTTGTCTCTCAGCATTTTTTCGGCTACTTGCTGGCCAGTTAACCGGCTAGTTAGCGGCATTTGGCTGTACTTATTAAACTTCGATTTTAAGCGAGCACTTACCAAAAAGCTAATTCCCACAAATAGTAAGGATACTAGCATTACACTCATTGTCATACGTTCAAATTTGAAATTGTATCTGCAATTTAATTACTAATGGGTAGTTTTGGAAAGCTTGGCCCTGCATTTTAACAAATAGGGGTTTATTTTCTAGAAATTGGGCTAAAAACATGCCTTTTTGTCGGTTTTGTACGGGAGTATTGTGTAAAACTTTTGCTGTTAGCCGGTAAAAAATATTGTTCGCCTTGGCATAATATTGTATTTTAGATATGGAAAGTAATGGGTTAGTAAGTAAGTGGGTTTGCAGTAATGCAAGCCCTTTTTTATATTGTGGCGGAATATGACAAAAATAAAAACGGCTTTTTTTTGTAGCAATTGTGGCTATGAAAGCACCAAATGGTTAGGCAAATGTCCGGCCTGTAACACCTGGAATACGTTTACCGAAGAAGTGCTAGATAAAGGCACCAAAACCAACGATTGGAAGCAAGCCACTGGCTCAGAAAAAGCACCTGCAAAAGCCACACTATTGGCCGATATTGAAACCCAAGATTTGCCAAGAATTATTAGTGCCGATTCGGAGCTGAACCGTGTATTAGGCGGCGGCATAGTGCCGGGTAGCATGGTGCTAGTGGCAGGGGAACCGGGCATAGGAAAAAGCACCCTGTTTTTGCAAAATGCACTGCAACTAAAAAACTGTAAAGTACTATACATCAGCGGTGAGGAAAGTGCCCACCAAGTGAAACTTCGGGCCGATAGATTACAAGCTACCAACGACGATTTTTATTTACTTACCGAAACCGATACAAGCATTTTATTTAAGGAAATAAAAAAGCTACAGCCACAGTTAGTAATAGTAGATAGTATACAAACTTTACAAAGCAATTTAATAGATAGTGCAGCGGGTAGTATTTCGCAAATAAGAGAATGTGCCGCCACCTTTCAGCGGTATGCCAAGGAAACCAATACGCCTGTTTTTTTGATTGGGCATATTACCAAAGATGGCACCATAGCCGGACCAAAAATTTTGGAACATATGGTAGATACCGTACTACAGTTTGAAGGCGATAGGCACTACACTTACCGCATTTTACGCACACTAAAAAATAGGTTTGGAAGCACCAGCGAGTTGGGTATTTATGAAATGCAAGCCAA
>RDXK01000078.1 GCA_004292605.1 Bacteroidota bacterium | reverse complement strand
ATGGTACTTTTGGTGCTTGGCCTGCTATGACAGGAACACAACCTAATAGTGCAGGGGGAGGGCAAGCCAACAATGGTGCTTTTGATACAGCACAAAATGGTCTTAACGTAGCAGTTCCAAGAATAACCAATGCACATCCTTATAATGCAACTTATGCAGGTCCTAATTTTAGTACTACAGCCAATTCCTTAGATTATAATACAAATACAGGAGTTGTTCGTTTTGCTACAGACTATGGTTGGGTAAGAGATGGCGGAGGATATGATGCAACTGGCGCAGTTACAGGTGCAGGTGCAGTTACCACCACCACCAATACTACTATCACTTATGGTGGACTATTATCTAATCAAGGAGAACTCAATCCTGAAGGCTTGTACTTTATAAGAAATAGCCCTTGGAGCGTCAAATCAGATTGGTTTGGATATGGAAATGGTTATTCAGGTTATGGAGGACGTACAGGTGGAGGTATGCCACAACGCAGTTATTGTTTAACTGGTGGAGGCGTTAATTTAGAACCTTGTGTTACACGCACACGCACCCCTTATCCAACTACAGTAGGGCAATATAATACTAATACGGCTTATGATAGACCACAAGGTACGCCTATCACTTCTGATGCTAATTTTATGATTATCAATGGTAGTTTTGATCCTGCAGGTGGTTTGCCTCCTGGAAAAGTATGGTGCCAAACAATAGACAGGGCGGGTGGTAGTGTAGGTTATTATGTATTTTCTATTTGGGTACAAAATATGATTTCTGCAGGTAGAAATTTAGATGTACCAATGATGAGAATGTCTATTTGTGATATGGAAAATCCAACAAATGGTACATTACCTGCCAAAATATCAGTAGCTGGAAGTTATGGTTCACCTACTATAGAAAGCAATGGTTTAGTATCAGGACGCTCATTACCTGGCATTACAACGCCAAGCCTAACACCTGTAAGACACGTTCCAACACCACCAACGAATAGACTACAAGCACCAAGAGTGCAGTTTTCTTATGGAGCAGCACGTTCTTGTAATATTCCAACAGGTTTTCCTGGTGCAGAATCAAGAGATGCCCGTTTGAAAATATTAGGTTCTTCTTTCTTAGTAACAGAAAATCCTGACCAATGGGTATTAGTGCGTTGTATTTATCGCGCACCAAGAGATATTACAGAGTTTAATGCTTGTATTGAGAATCTATCTTTGACAAAAAATGGAAATGACTTTGCTATTGATGATATAAGTATCAGAGAATGTTTAAATCCTGATGTACAATCTTTTGATAGAATGTTAAGAGGTGATGCTTGTCAATTAACAGCAGACCCAAAAGTAATTGGATTACCCTTAGGTGCTGAAATGATAGATTTTACAGGGAAATTAGTTGGAGATAGAGTATTGTTGAATTGGGCTGTTGCTAATGAATACCAAGTAGCCAAATATGAAGTTCAAAGAAGTACCAATGGTACAAACTACCAAAAAATAGGAGAGGTTGATGCAAAAGGAACACACTTTGGAAATGTAGATTATAACTTCACAGACTATAATTTGCCTATTAATGCACAAGGTTTTATTTACTATAGACTTAATATGGTTGATAACAATGGTACAGAAAAATCGGGTGCTGTTGTGTCAGTTACACTCAAAGCGTTAGATACATTTGATTTGAAACTGATTCCTAATCCTATCGAAAGTGGTAATGATGTAACCCTGCGTTATAACGTAAAAGAAGGCAAAACAGTGATTACTGTCAATGATTTGTTAGGTACTAAATTAGCAGAAAATACTTTTAGTTCTATCAATGGAGAAAATAATATTGCATTGAGTACAAAAGGTTTACAGAGCGGAATGTATATTATCAAAATGGTTCATAATGGAAAATCTGTTTCTAAAAAATTAGTTGTCAAATAATTATAAAAAGATAACTAATTCAATAAAAAAGAATGATGAAATACTATTTTTGTATGTATTTTATCATTCTTTTTTTATTTTGATGATAACTTA
>RDXK01000144.1 GCA_004292605.1 Bacteroidota bacterium | reverse complement strand
CAAAAGTACACCGCCCAAACGGTTATTATTGTAAAACAATTTTTAAAAACCAAACCTATGGGCTAGTAACGTGTTAATATGCTGTACAAACTTGGTTTATACATTTATCTTTACCGCTTTATGGCTACATATAAACACGATGCTGTGGTACCCAATGTGGGCAGCGAATTAAATAAAAAAAAGCAAGTGGCTGCCATGTTCGACAGTATTGCTTTTAGATACGATTTTTTAAACCGCTTTTTAAGTGGAGGTGTAGATGTGTATTGGCGTAAAAAAGCCATTGCCGAGTTAAAAGAATTGGCTCCGCAAAAGGTGCTGGATGTGGCCACCGGTACCGCCGATGTAGCTTTGCTTACCCATAAAATATTAGCTCCCGAAAAAATAATAGGCATTGATATTTCTGAAGGCATGCTACAGTACGGCCATGAAAAAATTAAACAGCGGAACCTGCAAAACCATATTGAGCTGCAATTAGGCGATAGTGAAACAATAAACTTTACTAATAATACGTTTAATGCTATAACGGTAGCTTTTGGCGTACGAAATTTTGAAAACCTAGAAAAAGGACTAGCAGAAATGCTACGAGTGTTACAGCCGGGTGGCAAACTAGTGGTACTAGAGTTTTCAAAACCTACCAATTGGCTGTTTAAACCTATTTACGGTGTGTATATGAACTATATTGCGCCGGCATTTGGTAAACTTTTTTCCAATAATAGGCAGGCCTACGCTTACTTAAACGAAAGTGTATTAGCCTTTCCTGAACGGGAAAATTTTGTGAGCATTTTAAATAAAGTAGGCTACCAAAATACCTACTTCAAACCCCTGAGTTTAGGAATATGTTGCATTTATTGCGGATACAAAAGATAATACTACTATTGGTAATACTTTGTGTTAGTACACAAAGCTATGCCCAACGAGAATGGAACCGGCCCGACCATGACAACTGGCCCTATTATTTTGGGATGACACTGGGCTACACCCGTAGCAGCCTCCATACTAATAAAAGCACCACCTTTATTCAAAACGATAGCATTTATACCGTAGAGCCCGGTGCAGGTGGTGGTATTACCTTAGGCCTGCTAGGCACTTTAAAGCTGAGTAACCGCTTCGAGGTACGTGCCAATCCGCAGTTAATAGTAGGCGGCGCCAGAACCTTTACTTACAGGGTAAAATACCCATTTGCCGGCCAGCCCGAAGTTACTACCCAAACACTGCCAAGTACCATTGTTAGCTTTCCGTTTCAGGTGAAATTTAATAGCGACAGGATAGATAATTTTAGGGTGTATATGTTGGCCGGTATCAAGTACGATATAGATTTGGCAAGTAATAACAGCGTACGAAACGCCGAGAACTTGGTAAAACTTCGTCGTAGCGATTATGGAGTAGATGTAGGTATTGGATTTAATTTTTATCTACCATTTGTAACCGTATCGCCAGAAATAAAATTTAGTAATGGCTTGGCCAATATTCATGCAAGGGACGCAGCCTTGAAATTTTCAAACGTGTTAGATAGGCTCAATAGCCAAATGATTACTTTTTCCTTGCATTTGGAAGATTAAAACACAATATTTAAAACCACCAATTATGCGAAATTTTACTGTAAAAGCGATGCTTATTTCGGCTACCATTGGTAGCATGGGTATGTTAGGTTGCAATTATGCAAAATCGAACCAGCAAGTAGTAGTATCTAGCGATTGTGGCAAAACTTGGGAAAAAATAAATGCCGGAGAATCGGTACCTAAAGCAGGTTTAAATGCCTGCTATATGAAAGTGGTAATACCCAATTACCCCATGCAGGGCGAAAGTAAATTTATATCGAATTTAAAAGATAGGGTACGGGCCAATGTGCATATAGATTACGATTATTCCATCACCGATCCGCTGGCTTTTATAAAACAAGCCAAATACTTAGGTAAGGCCAATACCGATGCCGATAACGAAGATGCTATTGGCAATGCATTTGAAGGTGCTGAAAATATGGTGATAGATAAGCGAATTAAAGATGTGGCCAAAGGTGTGTTTATAGATGCCGATATAGTGGAGCTAGACCAAAGCGATATGGAAAATCACTTATTGATAGAGAGTAATAAAGTGCTGGAACCATTGGGTGTACGCCTTAATTTCATTACCCTTACGTTTGATTTAGATGAGCAAACTCGCCAAGCGATAGACGTAACTACTGCTATGAAAATTTATGAGAGCAAAGGCCTAGCCGACGTGGGTAAACAAGTGATGAGCCAAAAAGCAGGTGCCACCAAAATAGTAATTGAAACCAAAGGCGAAGCTACCAAGCAAGAGGAGAAATAGGGTTACTTGTTCAGTTTAAACTATAATATACGTAAAAGGGTTCGTGCTTGCACGGGCCTTTTTTTTGGATCATTTCAGAAGAAGAGTTGAAATAAATAAGTGGGTTATTCATATACTGGGTTCTATATATGGATAAAAATCAAAACATCCTCGTTGGCATTTCATATACAGGTTGTGCATCTTTTAAACCTTTCAAAGTTTGCATAGTCTTACACCAAACCAAGGCCATGCATCAACGCTTAAAAACAGCTTCCGTTATTGTACTTATTTCTTGTGCTGTATGGTCGTGCAGTACAAAGGATGCACAGGTAAGCACTGCCGATACTAGTTTAGCGGCTCTTAATCTTCCTGCAGCTCCATACAATTACGCCACGGAAAATTGGCCTAGCTATTTTACCGAAAATACATTTCCCGGTCCGGGGCAAGTGGCTGCTACAAGTACTATTAATACGCCAGTAAGTAACCCTATTACCAACCATGGTGCCACGCTGGGTAGGGTGTTATTTTACGATAAAAATTTAAGTATCAATCGCACTATCAGTTGTGCCAGCTGTCATAATCCATCCCTAGGATTCAGCGATTCGGCTGTACTAAGCAAGGGATTTAATGGTGGCTCTACCCGCCGGCATAGTATGCCATTAGTGAATGCTATTTTATATACTCGTGGACGATTTTTTTGGGATGAAAGAGCTGCTACGTTGGAAGAACAAGTTTTGCAACCTTTTCAGGATCCCGTGGAAATGGGTATGACTATCCCCACGCTACTAGAACGAGTTAGAGAAAAAAGCTATTATGCTACGCTATTTAATAATGCGTTTGGAAGTACGGATATCACTAGTAATCGGGTTAGTTTGGCATTGGCACAGTTTGTACGCAGTATTGTAAGTTATAATAGCAAGTACGATGCTGGCCGAGCTTTGGTACAAAATCCGGCACAGGCGTTTCCCAATTTTACCGCTAGCGAAAACAACGGTAAAAATTTCTTTTTTCAACCCATTAATGCTGGTGGTGGTGGCTGTTTGGGCTGTCATGGTACAGAGGCATTTGTAGCTCCTAACCGCGGCGGAACAGTTAACGGAATAGATGCAGTAAGTACTACCGATCGTGGCATAATTGAGGCAATACCCAACAATAACCAATTAGAAGGAGCCTTTAAAGTTACCAGTCTTCGCAATATTGAACTAACGGCTCCGTATATGCACGACGGACGATTTACTTCACTAACCGAGGTAATAGAACACTATAACTCCGGAATTAGAAATCATCGCAATTTAGATCCAATTTTAAAAACACCACAAGGCACACCCGTTCGGTTGAACATGACTGCCCAGCAAAAAACCGATTTACTCAATTTCCTAAAAACATTAACTGATGCTTCGGTAGCTACCAACCCAAAATATACCAATCCGTTTAGGTAATGGGTTTACATTTTTTGGGTCTACAAGCCCTGTGATGAATCGTTTTATTGGCGTTGGAATTACCAATCTTTTTCCTCAATATGTGCCGATTATTGGATAAATTTGGAGTATGATGGCACTAGAATCTATAGCATTAAGGGGTACAGCAGGTGTTAAAGTTTTGCGTGAGCAGAAACTCAAGAGTGGCTTACCATTTATGATTAATGTGGAGGAACTTGAGTCTAATCAATGTTACTTAGAATACCCAAACGGTGTTATAAAATTATTCTATGTGGAACAAGGTAATAAGGAGATGAACTTTCTACGTGAATTAACAGCGTTTGAAGCGAGTGAACTGCGACGTCAATTACAATTTCCTGATTTGTTTTAAATGCCATGTTTATACATAATCACTGGTTCTAACGGTGCTGGAAAATCATCAGTAGGGGGAAACTATGTACCACCCGAACTTAAAGACTCGATATTCGACGGTGACAAGTTATTCATGCAAAAGCGTAGCGAATACTGGAAATCGGGTATCAAGTCTCACAAAGAGTGCAAAAAGCTGGCTATTGAATTCGTGACAAAAACATTTGACTCGCTAGTAGATAGTGCATTAGTGCTATATTTTGTTTAATAAAAATTAAGAAAAAGTTTTTTTGTTAAATAATTCTGCATTATTATTGTTTCTAAATGAAACATCATGAAAAAATTTATCGTCGCCTTACTAATCGTAAGCACAGTAACTAATTGTAGCAAAAACGCCCCCCCCCCGAGCCGAAAACAATCGATTAAATGAGACGCAGGTACAACTGTCTACTAACCTTACAGTCGAGGAAAGAATTAAAGAAGTTCTAAAGGATTCGAACTTTATTAAGTTTATGGAAATTGACAAAACTATCATTGCGATTAATGACACTGGTACGTTTTTTTTACGAGATACCCAGATGGATAGCATGGTAACCAGATTGAACGCTTCGCAGAACCCTAGCGTTGGAATACAAATTTTTGATGAAAACGGAATACCAAACTCACGAGAGTTGTTCTCATTATTTGGCACAAAATACACTTATGCCCAGACTTTAGTTACTACGAATACGGTATTTAGTGGCATTACACAAGAAGAAGGCACTGCGGTCTTGATGGGCTCAGTAAGAAAGTATCTGGCTAACAATTCAGCACTTCAACGTGTAGACGAGTGTTCTCGGGCGTACGCAGTAGGCATGGAAAATTGCGATGACAATTTTGCTCTGGGCACTGCAGGATCAGTTCTTGCCGGAGTCGGTGGCTTTTTTGCAGGAGGCCCTATTGGTGCAGCCGGTGCATTAAGTATGTCTATGGCAACTGTATATGGTGCAGAGCGACTTTGTCGGCAAAATGTTGTTAAAAACTGGAGAATATGCCGAACTCGATAATAAAAGCTTACAGTCATCTCAAAATGTTATTCTAAATGAAAACTAATATTGTAAATAAAAAACATTCAATAATACTTTTTTCTTTCATCTTTTGTAGGATGGGAGTAGTACTATTTCGATTGCCACAATCAATCCAGTCAGTTGCTAACATCGTATTCTTTGCGGGAGCGTTAACAGTGGTGTTATACATTATTGCGGAAAAAAAGAAAAGACATGAAACCATAAACTACAAGGGAGCATACTTCGTAGTTCTCGCTGGCTTAATACTTTATTTTTTACATCCTTTCATTAGGCAATATATTTATTGAATTGTCTAAAGAAAAAGTAGTCCAAGAAGTTAAGGCTATTTTCACTAAATGGTAAACTATAAACAATATTTATGGCACTTCAATTTTCCAAGGGGGCGGCCTTGGCAGTAATCAATACTTTTATGTTAGCACCGTTGGTAATTAGTCCGTTTTATAGTTTGGCACTGACAAAGCCGAGTTTAGTATTTATTGGAATATGCTTTTTAGCGGTACTTATTCTTATGGTGTTTGGTAAATCATACTTTCTGGCGAAAGCAATCGATTATAAGTTATCATTTGTTGGTATCACTGGCTGTGTTTTCCTTTGGGGACTAGTGGCAAGTGTTAAGGTGGTTTTATACTTCGGTTGTTAATAAGTACCTCGATTCGAGTACATGTTTTCGAAAGTATCCGATGAGACGCAGTATTAGTACGTTCGTAAATTCAATTAGCTACAACTACTTCTATGTTAGGCAAGCGGCTAATGGAAGTTTCACAAATAAAACGGCCATCTAAGAAAAGTGGCCGTTTTTATTGTGATAAATAGAAGCACCTAACTAATACTACTAAAACCAAGCTATTAAAGCATCGACTATAGCATTTATAGTTAATTTAGCTAACCATGCAAATCAATACACAAAATGCAATTTGTCGCTTATTACAAATAAATTTCCCCATTATTCAAGGTGGGATGGTGTGGGTTAGCGGCTGGAAATTAGCAAGTGCGGTAAGCAATGCTGGTGCTTTGGGCGTAATAGGGGCTGGAAGCATGCACCCCGATAATCTACGTCATCATATCCAAAGTTGTAAACAGACTACACAAAACCCCTATGCAGTAAATATTCCGCTGCTTTATCCAGAAATGGATGCATTGATAGAAATTATTATACAAGAAAAAGTTCCCATTGTAATCACTAGTGCTGGTAGTCCTGCCAAGTACACGGCGATTTTTAAAGCCAACGGATGTAAAGTTTTGCACGTGGTAAGTAGTGCCGCATTCGCAAAAAAAGCGGAAGCTGCCGGCGTAGATGCCGTAATTGCGGAAGGGTTTGAAGCAGGTGGACATAACGGTCGGGAGGAAACCACCACGCTAGTGCTTGTACCCCTGGTGGTTGCCTCGGTAAATATTCCCGTGGTGGCCGCAGGTGGTATAGGTAGTGGTGCCCAAATGGCGGCCGCAATAGCATTAGGTGCTCAAGGCGTACAAATGGGCAGTAAATTTATTTGCACACATGAAGCCAGTGCCCACCGCAATTTTCAAGAAAAAATTTTGCAAGCAGGTGAGGGTGAAACACAGCTGTGCATGAAAAATTATGTACCTGTGCGGTTGCTAAAAAATGCGTTTTATCAGCAAGTTCAAACATTGGAAAATACAGGAGCTACTAAGGAGCAATTAGTACAACTTCTTGGAAAAGGCCGAGCCAAAAAGGGTATGTTTTTGGGCGATGTGGTAGAGGGCGAATTAGAGGTAGGACAAATAGCTGCTTCTATTCAAAACATAGTACCTGCAGCAAAAGTGGTACAGGATACTTGGCAAGAATTTCAGCAAACCTTACATAAACTAACCAACCACTTACTATGATACAATCACATCAATTATTGCCCGAATTACAATTTACCACAGCCCGTAGCGGCGGTGCCGGTGGCCAAAATGTAAATAAAGTAGAAACCATGGTGCAGGCTGCCTGGCATATTGAGCAATCGAACCTACTAACACCGCAGCAAAAGCAAGTACTGCTTCAAAAATTTGCCAATCAAATAAATAGCGAAGGTTTCTGGCAGCAAAAATCGCAAGTGGAACGTACACAACTTGGTAATAAACAAGCCGTGGTTAGGAAGATGCTAAAGCAGATTAACATGGCTCTTATACCCGATAAACAGCGATTGAAAACCAAACCCACCAAATCATCTTTACTACAGCGTAAGGAAGCCAAATTACGACAAAGTGAAAAAAAGCAAAATAGGCAGAAGCAATGGTGGTAAGGTTGTACATATTATTGTTCTTACTGGTTGCTAGTACCTGCTCTCATGCACAAAGGTTCATTCGTTTGCAGCTTAGGCATACATGGGGCAATATTCCAATTGAGGCAACTAATACACCGGTGAACAAAGCCCAATTTTATATACACAACTTCTCTATTTCACAGTTAGGTAAAACGTTGCTATATTTTCCGCAGCCTCAATTGTTCAACGCTCTTTCCGATTCTCCTTTTGCTACTACGTTTTTAATTACCGATACCGCCGAAATTGATATAGCTTTTACCATTGGTTTACCCGATTCTGTGTTACAAAATGGTATTGGAGAAGGTGTGCTTGATCCCTTAAACGGCATGTTTTGGACTTGGCAAACAGGGTATGTTTTTGTTAAGTGCGAAGCCAGTGTACATCAGCAAAAATACTCCTACCATATTGGCGGTATGGCGCCATCGCCCGATGCTCGACGAACCTTTACAGCTCAATTAAAATTACCAGCTGGTGCCCAAAACATTCAGTGGGTGGTTAATTGGGAACAATTGTTTACACCTAGTCAAAATAATCCCATACCTGTTACCTGCCATGCACCGGGCCCTTTGGCGATGCTATTGGCCGATAGATTTTTGCAAGCCCATAGTTTTGTAATTTTATAGCATGTGGAAGCTAGTATTTTTAGGTATTTGTGCGGTTTTAGCGGTGTGTGTACTTGCTTTGCACAGCTGGGTTTGGGCTTGGGCAAAATCGCCCAACGGCGGGGTACCAGCCTATCCAGCTACTTGGCCAAAACCCTTGTATAATTTCCAGGCTAATCCGCCCACCTCTGCAGGTATAGCGTTAGGTAAAAAATTGTTTTATGATGGGTTGCTAAGTGCCGATGGTTACACCTCTTGTGCTAGCTGTCATCAGCAGTTTGCAGCATTTTCTACCTACGATCATCCTTTGAGTCATGGTGTAAATAACCAGTTTTCTTTACGTAATGCTCCGGGTTTATTTAATTTGGCCTGGCACACTAACTATCATTTAGATGGAGGTATTACACATTTAGATGCTCAGCCCCTTGCTCCCATAACCGCCACCAATGAAATGGGCGAAACCCTGGAAAATGTGATTCAAAAGCTACAAAACCATCCAGTGTATCCGGCGCTGTTCCAAAAAGCATTTGGTACTAGCAAAGTGTCTACAAGGTTGTTTACTAAAGCTATTAGTCAGTTTCTAGTCACGTTAGTAAGTGCAAATAGTAAATACGATAGGGTGATGGCGGGCACCGATACGTTTAATTTACCACAGCGTTTAGGCTACGAATTATTTATGGCAAAAGGCTGTGCAGGCTGCCATACGCCACCTCTGTTTACCAACTTTGCCTTTGAAAATATTGGCCTACCTATAGATTCCACTTTGAACGATTATGGCCGTATGCGAGTAACCCAAAACCCGCAGGATTCACTTAGGTTTAAAGTGCCTAGTTTACGCAATGTACAGCTGACGATGCCTTACACGCATGATGGACGGTTCTCTAGCATCGATCAAGTTTTACAGCATTACAATAGCGGCGTAGTAGCCCATGCCAGCACCAGCCCTCAATTACGAAAAGGTATTTCCCTAACAAAATTTCAAATGGGTCAAATAAAAGCGTTTTTATATACGTTAACCGATACTGCCTTTGTAAAAAACAAAGTATTTGCCGATGCGGTGGTAGAAAAGCCGGGTATGCAGCATCATCCTTAATATTTGGTTAGCTTAGTGTAATTTGCAAACAAAAAATTTTGAGCGTAAAAGCCTTAGCTTCTCAAACAGTGTATTATGGTATTAGTAGCATTGCTGCTAAGTTTATCAATTATTTACTTACACCATACTTAACTTACAACGCACTTTTTTCGGTAAGCGATAACGGTAAAATGAGTGCCGTTTATTCCCTCATCCCCATGTTGAATATTTTGTTCACCTATGGTATGGAGAGTGCTTATTTTAGGTTTGTAAATAAATCGGCCTCACCGGAGGAAACTACTAATACTACACAAATCACCTTGTTATTCACAACGGTTGTATTTAGCGTGGGTATGTGGGTAGCCACCCCGTGGTTAGCTACGGTTGCCAGTTTGCAGGCAGTACCAGCATTAATTTCCCTATCCATTGTAATCATCGCTACCGATACTTTGTGTGCCATTCCTTTTGCTCGTTTACGAAACGAAGGCAGGCCACTTTTGTTTGCGTTTATTCGTGTGTCGTCCATCCTTATAAACATCGGTGCAGTATTGTTTTTTCTTAGTCTTTGTCCGCCGTTGGTGACTAAAAATCCCCAAGGTTGGGCTAGTTATTTCTATAATCCAGCTACAAACCCAGTGGTGTATATTTTACTGGCCAATATTGTACAAAACATAGTTACGCTACTATTATTACAAAAATGGTTTTGGCCTACCCGCTGGCAGATTAATACCTCATTGCTAAAAAATATGCTTTGGTATGCCTTACCTATGCTAGTGGCCGGGCTCGGGGGCATGGTGAATGAAACCTTTGATCGATTGATGTTAGGGTGGTGGTTACCCAGCACAGTAGATCATGATGTAGAACGGGGTATTTATGGCGCTTGCTATAAAATATCCTTATTTGTAACCCTATTTATACAAGCATTTAGAATGGGTGCCGAACCGTTTTTTTTCAAGCAAGCAAAACAGGCCAATGCTCCTGAAACCTACGCAAAAGTTACCTACTATTTTGTGTTGTTAATGGCCTTGATTTTTATAGCCGTAGTAGCCAATATGCCTATTCTGCAATACTTTGTGGCACCTAAATATTGGCGGGGCTTACCTATTGTGCCTATATTACTGCTAGCTAATATTTGTTTGGGTATTTACTACAATTTAAGTGTTTGGTACAAGGTAACACAGCACGTACTGTATGGTACCTACATCACCTTTATTGGCTGTGGTATTACTTTATTGGTAAACTATATTGGGATACCCATTTTTGGTTTTATGGCCTGTGCCGTAGCCACCTTGAGTTGCTACAGTATCATGATGTTTTTGAGTTATATATGGGGTCAAAAAAAATATCCCATCCCTTATGCTACCAAAACATTGGGTGCCTATCTACTAGCTTCTATTGTACTAGTGGCATTGCTGTACACGGTGCAGCAGCGAGCTACTGTTTGGGTACAATTGATAGCCGGTTGGGCCGTTTTATTTGCCTTTACAGGGTTTTTATTATGGAAGGAACGTGCCGAAATGAAAAAACTACCACTGATAGGAAAATTTTTAGGCTAATGCACTTTTTTTACGGAAACCTCCTATTTTTGCAGCCCAATTGCGGGTGTGGCGAAATTGGTAGACGCATTAGACTTAGGATCTAACGCTGCGAGGCATGGGGGTTCGAGTCCCTCCACCCGCACAAAACCCCTTCTTGTTGGAAGGGGTTTTTAGTTGCAAATATTGTAAACAAAAAATCGCCCATGGGTGGGCATATTGTACAAATTATGGCTACAATTACACGGTCGAACATCGGCCCATTACACGAAAAAATCACTGTTACTCTTGTACCTGGCGATTATGTTCCAGCTTTTGAACAAGGATTGAAAAAATACGCTAAAACCGCAACCATTCAAGGCTTTAGAAAAGGAATGGTGCCAGCCGGCTTGATAAAGAAAATGTACGGCCAAAGCGTTTTTACCGATGAAGTTTTGCGTACCGTAGAAAGCGAGCTAAACAAATACCTACAGGCAGAAACCTTAGATATTTTTGCCCAACCTTTACCATTGGAAACCGAAAAGGCTCCCAAGTTAGATATGACGGCCCCGCAGGAGTACAATTTTGAATTTGAAATAGGCCTAAAACCTACTTTGAATATCGATTTGAGTAAAACCAACTTTACTCGTTACAAAATTGAAGCTACCGAGGCCATGCTAGAAGAGGAAATTGCTCGTTTGCAAACCCGCCACGGCATCATGTCTACACCGGAAGAAGTAAGCAAGGATGAAGAGGTGCTGAACCTCGATTTCTTACCTGCCAATGCAGATGGTACATTGGTAGAAGATGGTGCTAAAAAGTCGAACTCACTAATAGTAAAATACTTTGCCGAGGCTGTTCGTCCACAATTGATCGGTAAAAAAGTAGGCGATACATTGACCATCCAATTAAAAGAAGCCTTTGAAACCAAGGAATTGGAGTGGGTTTTAAGCGATTTAGGATTAGATAAACTAAACGCCGCCGATAGCGAGAAATATTATCAACTTACCATTACTAAAATTGGTTTTGTAGAAAAAGCGGAGTTGGGTGAGGAGTTATATGGCAAGGCTTTCCCTAACAAGGAAATTAAAACTGAAGAAGAATTTAAGGCAGCCGTAAAAGCGGATATTGAAGGGTATTTTGTAGGCCAAAGTAGTAACCAATTGCATGATCAAATTTATCATGGCTTGTTAAATACTACGCCAATGGAATTGCCAGAAGCATTCTTAAAACGTTGGTTACAAACAGGTGGCGAAAAGCCAAAAACGGCGGAAGAAGCCGAGGCCGAATATCCATCTTTTGCCAAACAATTGGCTTGGACTATCATTAGCAATCAACTCATTAACGAGCATAAAATTGCGGTAGAAAGAGATGAGTTAAAAGCTTTTGCGAAACAGCAAATGTTAGGCTATATGAACATGGGTAGCATGGATGACGCTCCTTGGTTAGATGAATATGTAAACCGAATGATGAGCGACAAAAAATACGTGGAAAACACGTATTTCCAAGTGCAGACTGACAAGTTGTTCCGTTTGTTGGAAACCCAAATCACCGCTACAGAGCAGGCCATTACACCAGAAGCTTTTGGCGAATTGGTGAAAAACCATCAGCACTAGAGCATTTTTTTGAAGAAATAGAAAGACCGATGAGCTCACATTCATCGGTCTTTTTTTATACATTGTGCCAAAATTTTTACATGAAAGAACTGGTGGAACGCTTGATGGCATTAGGGTTAACGGAAACCCAAGCCTACCAAAGTATAGATGCAGTAAAGGAGTTTGCCAAAGAAAAATTCCCCATTTTTAGCGGAGCACTAGATAAACTGTTTGATAAATACGGCCCTAAAACCGCCGAACCCGATGAAGATTACTTGGCCTAGCAGCACCTGCCCATTTGGCGGTTCAGCATCTTTGCACAAAATTTGACTCATACACAAAAACAATAGTACCATGCATATTGGAAACGAATTTGAAAAATACGCTATAAAACACCAAGGTATTAGCAGCAATACCCTGCACCAATACAGTAAATCATTTGCCGATGTTACTAACCTTACTCCCTACATTATAGAGGAACGCCCCATGAATGTGGCCAGTATGGATGTGTTTAGTAGGCTAATGATGGATAGAATCATTTTTATGGGCGAACAAGTGAACGATTATGTGGCTAACATAGTTACCGCTCAGCTATTATTTTTAGAAAGTACCGATAGAACTAGAGATATTCAAATGTACATCAATAGCCCTGGCGGTAGTGTATATGCCGGCTTAGGTATGTATGATACTATGCAGTTTATTTCGCCGGATGTTTGTACCATCGTTACCAGTATGGCTGCTAGCATGGGTGCTGTATTGTTGGCTGCGGGTGCACCGGGTAAACGTACCGCACTAAAACATGCACGTGTAATGATTCACCAGCCTAGTGGAGCCATTGGTGGCCAGGCCAGCGATATAGCGGTTACTGCAGGAGAAATCAAGAAAATTAAACAGGAGCTTTACCAAATTTTGGCCGATCATACCGGTAAAACCCACGAACAAATTGCTGCCGATAGCGATAGAGATTATTGGATGACGGGTATAGAAGCCAAAGCCTATGGCATAGTAGATGAAGTATTACTTACCAACCCTAAAAAAGCAAAAAACTAATACCATGAATACTAAAAAATATGTGTTTTTACCTACGTTAGAAGACGATAGCGAGGAAAAATCGGCTCCGGATAATAAAGAGCAACAAACACCCTTGTTGGCCAAAAAAATGGAACAGCTTTTTTTAGATAAGCGTTCTATTTATTTCTGGGGTGTGGTAGACGATAAGAGTGCCAAAGAAATAGTAGCCAAGCTACTTTTGTTAGAGGCCGATAAGCCTGGCGAGGAAATAAAATTATATATCAACAGCCCGGGTGGTAGTGTTACTGCTGGTATGGTAGTGTACGATACTATACAGCTTATTAGCAGCCCAGTAAGCACTATTTGTATGGGTTTAGCGGCTAGCATGGGTAGCATTTTATTAAGTGTGGGTGCTAAAGGCAGGCGTTTTATTTTTCCGCATGGCGAAGTAATGATTCATCAGCCAAGCTTAGGTGGTTACTACCAAGCTACCAGTGCCGATATTGAAATTCAGGCCATTCAAATGGAGAAAACCAAGTTAATGGGTGCCAAAATTTTGGCTGAAAACTGTGGCAAAACAGTAGAGCAAATATTAAAAGATTTTGATAGAGATTACTGGATGGATGCCGATGAAGCTATTGCCTATGGCATTGCCGATGCAGTGGTTACCCAACTATAGACCATCCAATTACGGTACTAACTGGGTTATTATAGTCCCAAAAACCGCTATACCAAGCGGTTTTTGTATTTTTGAACACTTTTGTGTAGCACTTGTTGCACATATTAATAAATGGTTATGGCAAAGCAAACAATTTTACACTGCTCCTTTTGTGGCAGGAGTAGAGATGAAGTAAAAATTTTAATAGCAGGGCAGGAAGGGCATATTTGTGAAAACTGTGTAGAACATGCACAGGAAATTATTTTACAGGAGCTAGATGTACGCAAGGAAAGTACCTTGAAAAATGTAAAGGCCATCAATAGAAACCCTAAGGAAATCAAGCGTTTTTTAGATGATTATATTATTGGGCAAGATGAAGCTAAAAAGCTATTGAGTGTAGCCGTGTACAACCACTACAAGCGTATTACCCAAAAAGTGCAGAAAGATGATATTGAAATAGAAAAGAGCAACCTAATACTAGTGGGCGAAACAGGTACTGGCAAAACATTGTTAGCCAAAACAGTGGCCAAACTTTTAAACGTTCCCTTTGCTATAGTAGATGCTACGGTATTTACGGAAGCAGGTTATGTGGGTGAAGATGTGGAAAGTATGCTTACCCGTTTATTACAAAATTGCGATTACGATGTAGAAGCCGCTGAACGTGGCATCGTATACATAGATGAGATAGATAAAATAGCCCGTAAAAATGACAATCCATCCATCACCCGCGATGTTAGTGGTGAGGGTGTACAGCAAGGCTTGTTAAAAATGCTAGAAGGTACGGAGGTATTGGTACCACCACAGGGCGGCCGCAAGCACCCTGAGCAAAAAATGATAAAAGTAAATACCAGCAATATTTTATTTATTGCAGGTGGAGCCTTTGATGGTATCGATAAAATTATTGCCCGTAGGGTAAACACCAATGCCATAGGGTTTAATGTAGATAAGGCCATGCAGGAACTGCAACGGAAAAATTTACTACAGTTTGTAAATGCACAAGATTTAAAAAGCTTTGGTATTATACCCGAATTACTTGGGCGTTTGCCGGTAATTACGCATCTCGATCCATTAGATGCAGAAACCCTGCGTAGTATTTTAACCGAGCCAAAAAACAGTTTGGTAAAACAATACAAACGCTTGTTTGAGCTAGAAGGTATTGAATTAGGTTTTGAGGAAGGAGCCTTGCATTATATTGTTACCAAAGCGTTAGAGTATAAGTTGGGCGCTAGGGGTTTGCGTAGCATTTGCGAGCATGTACTTACCGATGCTATGTTTGAGCTACCCGGCACGGGAGCTAAAGAATTTTTTGTGTCGGAAGATTACGCAAAAGAAAAGATAGATAAAAGCAAACTGGGCCAGTTAAAAGTGGCATAGTTATTTTTTTTGAATATGTTTTTAGTAAAATGGCTCGTTTAATCACGGGCCATTTTTATGTACACGATGTCCCCTCCGATGGAGGCCCCCGTCATTGCCGGCAAAGCAAAGCAATCCAGCCATATCGCTCCCGTCATTTCGAGATTCTTGGCGGTAGCCAAGAACGAGAAAACCCTTCAAAAGCAACCATAATTATCGTCACCGGATTTTTCCGCTGTTTTATTAGATCTCTCGCTTGGAGGCATTTAAGTAGCCCCGTCAGTACCAGCAAAGCGAAGCAATCCAGTTAACCCAAAGGCACAAGTAATCTAAATCAGATTGCTTTGTACTAGCTTTTGCAGCAATTTTATTCTTTGTTGGCATTTTTTTAATCAAAAAATTATTTACACCAACCCTAAAACGTTGCCAATCAGTTACTTAGGCAGAAAAGTAATATTTTAAGCTGTTTTTAACAACTTACTCTTGTGCGTAAATTACAAAAAAATAAATATATTTAACTCAGAAAGTGGATTATCTAGTTTGAGTACATACTTTTTATTTGGGCGAACAAAATATGCCATTGTAAATAGCCAAGAAACCGATAAATGAACATGAACACCCCTACAACAAATTCACCGCACCAGTTTTCTGTAGCTGTAGCTGCCGCCAACTCTGCAATATTAAAACAAGTAACCCAAAAAATCCGCTCGTTAGGCAACTGTTGTATAGCCACTACGGCGGAGAATGGTAGAGAGCTTATTCTTGATTTACAAAAGGTTTCACAACCCATAGGTATTGTAGTAGTTTCTATGCAAATGCCCAGCAGTGATGGCTTGCTTACTACCACCCTTTGTAAAAAACTATTTCCTACTAGTAGTATAATTGGTTTTTCTGAAGAAGCTAGCCCAACGCTGATAAGCGATTTTTTTGCAGAGGGCGGTGATGGTTTTTTCACACTCGGTGCTGAAACTATTACTTGCTTACCAAATAGTGCTACTGGTTTACAGCAGCTGCTAGCCGCTATGTGTAAGGGTGTTTTACCTAAGCATTTAAGCTACAACGATAGTATAGGTACTCAACAAATAATTAAACAAAAGTTCCATCACTTTTCCACCCAAGATATATTGTATTTACAGCTAAATGCTGCTGGGTTTACTAGAGAGCAAATGGCCACTATTATGTATAAAAGTGTCTCCTGCATAAAAAAACACTATGCAAAGCTTACTATGTATTTTGGCACACAATCTAGTTACGATTTGGCAGCCATATCAATTAACTTAGGTATTGTTAAGGTAGCCAAATTATACTAACATCTTCGTAACTAAGCCTACAATTTAATTTGAAAAAAGTAGCCTTTTGGCCCCGGATATTTCATTTTATTCTTCGTTATTTTAACCATTATTTAAGGAACGATTACTTGGAATATATATGCTATTACTAAAAACACAACACCCTAACCCTATTCAAGTAACTATCGATTTTTTGCAGCACTTGCATGTAAAGGTTACCACGCCCACCATACGCCAATCTTTAGAGCAGCATCCGGAGTACCCTAGCTTATTAAGTATACATGATGCATTTACAAGTTGGGATATTGATGCCTTGGCAATAGATGCGGAAAAGGAACGTATCAACAATTTTCCACTTCCTTTTTTGGCTCATTTAACTACGCAGGGTGGGCAGTTTGTTACGGTAGTAAGTGTAAACGAGACCACGGTTACCTACAAAGTCAACAG
>RDXK01000143.1 GCA_004292605.1 Bacteroidota bacterium | reverse complement strand
AGTAGCTGCCACATGCTTTGGTATTTACACTTTTGTGCCGATGCTGGCATAACCGTTTTAAGTTATTCCGATGTGTGTAGCGGTGCTATGGCGGAAAAGGCCAATGGCAGCGGATACTTTACAAAAGTATTGTTACAGCCTGCGGTAATAATTACCGATGCTAGTAAAGTGGAGCAAGCCTTACACTTGCATGAAAAAGCTAACCAATATTGCTTTATAGCTAATTCCGTAAACTTTCCGGTGTTGCATAAGCCTACTGTGCAAGTGAAGGATGGTGGAAGTTTTACCGTTGCACAGATTTAGCTATTGAGTAAATTAGTACAAAGCGTGAAAGCTTGTGGTTACTCAAACGCCGCTTGAACTTTTTGAATACTATCTATCATTTCTACATGTGATCTTAGCAAAGAATCGTGTCGCAATTCCGGTGATTCTCGGATATAGTCAATTGCTAAATAAGCGGGAAGAAATTCGGGGCCCAATTTTCGCTTAAGAAAATTTTCGCCTATCGTCTCGCAGAATGCTTTTGCACAGTCGGACCGGCGAGAAAATCGGTAATAGAAAAATGGAGACTCTCGTACATCGAAACTTTGGTGATATTGAATAAGTTGTTTTTGGTACAATTTCAAATACATCAACAAAACATACTTTTTATACTCATTATCTATAGTACGATAATTTAGTATATAAGCCACGTCGGACGGTGGAACTGGTAAGTCGGCGCAAATTTCTCTACCCAATGAATTTCGTTTCTTTTCAAGTGATTGGCTACAAGGTTCTAGAGATAATGCATAGAGTTGCAAAGGACGAATATCTACATTCCGACGACGCTCCGTGTAGAAATATATTGATGCCAACACTACAAAAACAGAGAATATGATTTTGGTTTTCATCGTTACTATGTTACGGTATTAGAACTAACGGTGGCGAATTCGATTATCAATATCACCGTTGCTAACTGCTTGCAATTTTATCTTAATTCAAAATTCAAAATTACAGCAAAAACAAAACCTACTCTCACTGGAACTGCGAATCGACGCTAGCTTCAACTTTTTGAGCCCTCAACACCTTCCACTGCTCCCATGCTCAGCTGCTTCCAAGTTTCAAAACTCATTTCAAATTTTATCTCATTGCTGCCGTGGAGCCCAACCTCAGTCCAACCTGCCTTTTTGTAAAATCTTTCCGCTCTTGTACCAAATTCGGTTCCTAACCAAACAGTGTTTGTTGTTTGCGTAAAATACCAATCTAACATTATTTTATGCAGTTTCTGTCCTATACCTTTTCCTTCAATTGCCGGATCTAAGAACAAGGCCCAGATATTATTTTCTTTCAAATCGGCTATGGCAAAACCAACTATTGTATGATCCATTTCACAAACCCATCCCTTACCTCTCACCATCATAAATTCCTCGCAATCCTCATCGGTTACTAAGTTTGGATTCGATAAAGTGTTTTCCTTCACAGCATTTCTTACTACTTGTATTTGCTGTATATCCTCCCTTCTTGCTTCTCTAAATATCATGTATACTGGAATGTATTTTGAAAGAAATCACGACCTACGCCTAACTAAGCTGCATACTTTTTCGGTTACTACTATTTTGAAACAACTAGTATCCCTTTTCCAAAATTTGACTTAGATAATTCATAAAAATAAACCGTATAGTTGTCAAAAAAAAGCCAATAGTATGCCCAGAGACCCACGAACCGATTAAGGCGTAAAAAAACGGTCGGTGAACTTCACCGACCGATATCAATATTATCACTTAATCTAATTTCAACACCGCTAAAAATGCTTCCTGCGGTACTTCCACGTTGCCTATTTGTCGCATACGTTTCTTACCTTCTTTTTGCTTTTCTAATAGCTTACGCTTTCTACTGATATCACCACCGTAACATTTGGCAGTAACATCCTTCCGCATAGCACTAATATTTTCCCGAGCTATTACTTTGGCCCCAATAGCCGCTTGTATAGCAATTTGAAACTGCTGACGGGTAAGTAATTCCTTTAGTTTTTCGCAAAGTTTTCTACCAAAATCCTGTGCCCTACCCCTGTGTATCAATGCACTTAAAGCATCTACTTTTTCATTGTTTAATAGAATATCCATTTTTACAATGTCGGCTTCTCGGTAGCCGATCGGACTGTAATCGAACGATGCATAGCCACGTGTTTGGCTCTTTAATTTATCGTAAAAATCAAATACAATTTCGGTCAATGGCATTTCAAAAATTAACTCCACCCTTGTAGGGGTTAGGTAACTTTGGTTTACCAAAATGCCTCGTTTACCCAAGCACAGCGTCATAATATTTCCCACATAATCGGCCTGTGTTATAATTTGAGCTTTGATAAAAGGCTCTTCAATATGGTTAAGCTTTGTAGGGTCGGGCATTTCGGATGGATTATTCACCAAAATTTTATCACCCTTGCTAGTGAATGCATAAAAACTTACGTTAGGCACCGTGGTAATAACCGTTTGGTTAAACTCACGTTCTAAACGTTCCTGTATAATTTCCATGTGTAGCAAACCCAAGAAACCGCAACGGAATCCAAAACCTAGGGCCTGACTGGTTTCTAGCTCAAAAGTTAAGGAAGCATCGTTTAACTGTAGTTTTTCCATACAGTCGCGTAACTCTTCGAATGCATCGGTTTCTACCGGGTAAATACCCGCAAATACCATTGGTTTTACCTCTTCAAAACCATCAATTAAAGTTCCTGGGTTGTTAGCTAGCGTTAGTGTATCACCCACTTTAATTTCTTTGGCGTTTTTTATACCCGTAATAATGTAGCCCACATCGCCTGCACGTACTTCTGGCTTGGCTTCCATACCCAATTTAAGAATGCCAGTTTCTAAGGCTTCATAATCTTTTCCGGTGGCCAAAAAGCGTACTTTATCGCCTTTTTTAATTACGCCATTCATAATACGGTAGTACACAATAATACCACGGAAACTATTGTACACACTATCAAAAATTAGTGCTTGCAACGGTGCATTTTCATCGCCTTTAGGGGCAGGAATTCGCTCTACAATGGCTTGTAAAATTTCTTCAATACCAATACCGCTTTTTCCACTAGCTAACAAAATTTCCTCGGGTTTACAGCCAATTAAATCTACTATTTGATCGGTAACCTCAGGAATCATAGCACCATCCATATCTATCTTGTTAATTACCGGAATAATTTCTAAGTTATTATCTATGGCTAAGTATAAATTACTTATGGTTTGTGCTTGTATACCTTGGCTAGCATCTACCAGCAATAAAGCACCTTCACAGGCAGCTAATGCTCGGCTCACTTCGTAGCTAAAATCTACGTGGCCGGGCGTATCGATTAAATTTAAAATATAGTGCTCGCCCTTGTGAAAATAACTCACTTGAATGGCATGACTTTTTATAGTAATTCCTTTCTCACGCTCTAAATCCATATCGTCCAGCACCTGGTTCATCATGTCGCGTTCGCCAATAGTTTTGGTATGTTCCAATAACCTATCTGCCAACGTACTTTTTCCGTGATCGATGTGGGCGATGATGCAAAAATTTCTTATATTCTTCATAACGGCTGCGAAGATACAAGTTAGCTATGCAACTAGTACGAATTGTACCAGCAAACATGCTTATAAAACCTAGTAATATTCTACGTTTTTTGCAAATATGGTGCGTATATGTGGGTCAATTGCTTGCCGATAGCGTTAAAACTACAGCTAGCCAAGGTTTGGGCGCTAATTTGCTCGGGTGAAAACTGCTGATACTGGTGCATTATTTTAGCCATTGCCACTTGTAATTCTTGTTCATTTTCAGAAGATACCAATACTCCATTTTCTGGGTTTATTACTTCAGGCAATCCACCTACATCGGTGGTCACTACTGGTAAACCACAACTCAATGCCTCCAATACCACACAGGGCATATTCTCGAACCTACTAAACAGTACAAAAGCATGGCTCTGCTGAAAAACCAAAGCCAATTCTGCTTGCGAAATCATACCTAGGTAGTGTATGTAAGATGGGTTGCCCAATTGGTGTAATAAACCTTGTACTTGTGCGGTGCGTATACCGGCCAAAACTAACTGCGATGCTGGGTTATGGGCATGAAGTTTTACAAAGGCCCTAATAATACCTTCGGTGTTTTTAGGATAGTCCATGGTACTTGCATGCACCCATGTAAATACCTCGTTTTTTTGAACTTTCGTGTTGTGATAAAACAATTGCTCATTTACTACATTCAGTACCGTGGTAAAAGGCTTTACACCCACATACTGCTGTATGCCTTGGCCTAAATTATTGCTTACTACTAGTAGTTCATTGGCAGCCGCAACGATGTTTTTGGTCCGTAATTGAAAGCTCATGTGCCTTGCCGAAAATTTATCGGGAGCTACATCGTTATAAATACCATAATGCTCAGAAACTATCAATGGAAGCTTGTACTTTTTTTGCATCCATAAGCCCACGGTACCAGCTTTTATGGGCACATGTACATGTACTAGCTGTGGCAATCCGTACATTTTTATAAACCTGCTTACCGCCTTTTTCATGGCGTAGATATAACGAACATGGTCGGTTAATCTACTTACCGATTTTACAAAGCTTCGTTTTACATACACTATGTGTTGGGTGTAGTTTCCGCCTTCGGTGAATGCATGTTGGGTTCCTTCCTCAAAGTTATCATCGTCTACCAATTGCACATGAATAACATACACCGGCATTTGGGTACTGAGTGCTTTTGCTTGGCGTTCAATAAAGTCGCCGTGGTAGGCGTCTACTGCACTTGGGTACCAGCTACACAGCCATAAAACCGGGTATTGCATGCTATAGTTTTATAAAATTGAGCAACCAAAAATAATCGGCTTTTTGGGGTTTCCACCAATTTTTTGGTAAGGAATAATAGCGGTGTATTACCCAAAAACTAATGAGCATATTTATCCAATAGCTACCCACGCTAGCAACAGCTGCACCGGCCGCCCCCCAACGTGGCACTAACCAAATATTTAAGCCAATGGCTACTAATAAAGCCGCCACGGCCGCTAGTAAATTTATTTGTACCCTACCCTTGCCGCTTAAATAAGCAGAGAACAATGCCAATACACATAAACTAAAAATACCGGGGAGTAAAAGCAATAAATAGGTGTGGGTACTGTGAAAACTTTGTCCCAAAACCCGGGTAAAAAACACCTCGCCAAAAAAATAGAGAATAATAGCCAGTAACAAACAAAGCTGAAAAACTAGCCGAGCTATACAAAATATAGCGGGCTTTACGGCATCGGAATCTACCTGCTGTGCTGTGGCGGGAAACAATACTGAGGCCATGATTTGCGGTATTACTAATAGCAACTGGCCTAACTTGGATGCTTGCAAATAATTTCCAATGTCGGCCGTAGGAACGGTGTATTTATGAATAAAAAAATAATCAATCCGATACACCAAAAAGAAAACAGCATTACCCGCCATTACCACTCCTGCATAGCGAAACATAGCCACTAAAGTGGCACGGGAAATACGCACTGAAAAACGCAAAGGAATGTTATTGGTTGTAAAAAATAACACTACCAATACAGCGGCCTGTAAAAGATAAAACCAACAGTACAAGGCTATAACACCGGCCTTATTTGCAGCAAGAAAAAAACAAGCGATTAACAGAAAATTGATACCAGCTAACCATTGCTGCGGCACCTTGTATTGGTGCTGCGTTATAAACAATTGATTAAAAAAAGTAATCACTGTGTTACCTACCACATACATGGCACCGTAAGCAAACATTTGAGTTTGGGTAAGTATGGCTATGGGCGGCAAAAAATTGAGCAACAGGTACATACAAAGCACTTGTAAAATACCACTAAACAAGGCCCAATATAACGCTGCATGTGCTGCCTGCTGAAAGGTGATAATTTGTTTGGAAACAAAGTAAGAAAAAGCGGTTTCGGCACTAAGGCTTACCACCAATACCACCAACGCCCCCACGGTAAAAAAATAAAATAACCAGCCGGAGGTTTCGGCGCCCAATAGGCGACTGGCCACTACATTTACCAAGGCTACGGCTACAAAGTAAATACCTCGCCAAAGGATGGAACTGCTTAACGAGCGTTGTAAACTCATACCCGCCGAAAATACTGTTTTCACAGCATCCTTAGGCAAACCAAGCAGCTAAATGTGCCGCTGTAAGAAGTTTCTTTTCTTCGCCAGCTATATCTTTTGCTATTACGCCGTTTTTCATTTCAATAATTCGGTTGCCGTACTGGGCAGCATCCGCCAAGGAATGGGTGATGTACACCGCAGTTAATTGCTGTTGTTCAATTAGCTTTTGGGCAGTTTGCATTACAATATTGGCACTTTTGGGGTCGAGGGCAGCAGTAGGTTCATCCAGCAATAAAACCCTAACGGTATCCTGTACGGCCATTAACAAAGTGAGTGCTTGGCGCTGACCACCACTTAAGCTACCCATGGGCTGGTGTAACTTATTTTCCAGTCCAAGCCCTAGCTGCTGTATGGTATTGGCTACCTGCTCTTCAAACTTTTTAGTGTTACCAATAAAAGGAAGTTTTACCTTGGTACGCAAAGCCGCTAAACGAAAATTGTCTATCACATGTAAGCTAGGTGCGGTACCGCTTAACGGATTTTGAAAAATTCGAGCCACATATTTGCTACGCTGGTGTACGGCCAATTTTTGAACAGGTTTTCCATCAAATTCGATACTACCTTCATCAATGGTGGCGGAACCAGCAATGGCGTTTAATAACGTAGATTTTCCACTACCGTTAGCACCTACGATGGTTATAAAATCTTTCGGGCGAATGGTTAGGTCAATTTTCTGTAAGGCTTTGATGTACGTAACATTATCCGTACTGTAGGTTTTGCTTACTTGCTTTAACTCAATTTGCATAGGATTTTGATTTAAAGCGTGTGAAAGCCACAATTAATAATACCATAACCGCAGTGATGCCCTTTAAAAATATAGGGTTTACACCTAAGGATAACGCCAATGCTAGCACCAACTGAAACACCCAACAACCCAACACTACACAAACCAATTGTAAAGCCATATTTCGGATACCGAGAAAACTAATCAAAGCATCGCCCAACAAAACAGAGCCTAAGGCGGTAATCACAATTCCTACACCCATATTTACATCGGCAAAGCCTTGGTATTGGGTAACCAAAAAACCTGCTAATGCAGTGAAACTATTACTAATGGCCAAGCCCACTTGTTTCATGGTACTGTTGTTTACTCCGTTGGCTTCACTCATGGTGGCACTATCGCCACTTGCCCGCATGGCTATTCCAAAATCGGTGAGTAAAAATCCAAACAACAAAACAATCAATATTAGAACCAGCACGGTGCCAATTACTACGGGTTTGTACGCCTGTGGAATACCGTTTTCCGTGGAAAATAGATGGGTTTCATTGATCAACGGAATATTAGAACGCCCCATAATACCAAGGTTTACGGAGAATAATGCTGTCATTACCAAAATACCCGCCAGCAGTGCATCTATTTTTAAACGAGTATGTATAAATGCTGTCAGAAAACCTGCGGCGGCACCTGCTAAGAGCACTAACGGAATTACACACCAAACCGGAACGGCCGCTTGCAAAGCCACTGCTGTTACCGCAGCACCCAGTGTAAAACTACCATCCGTAGTAATATCAGGAATTTTGAAAATTTTGATGGCCAAAAACACACCAATAGCCATAGTAGCTAAACAACTTCCTAAAGCCAATGCGGAGATATAAAACATGCTTATAAAGCTTTGAAAGTACTTGGAAACTGTATGCCCATTTCTTTAGCCACTGCGGTATTATAAACCGAATTGTGCACCTTTACTTTTTCCCAACTAAAATCGCTTAATACTTTTTTGTTTAAATATTGAGCAGCTTGTTCGCCGGCTTGGTACCCCCATTGGTACATATCGGCTCCATAGGCTGCTACGGCACCTCGCTGCACTAGGCCAGCTTCACTGGTAAAAATGGGCACCTGTTTTTGTTTGCAAGCTTGGGCTATACTTTCAAAACCAGCAAATACAATATTATCTGGATTAGCAAAAAAAGCACTGATATTCTTCGACAATAATTGCTGCGTTACCAAACTAATTTCAGCAGAACTACTTACAGAGGCTACTTCTAATTGTACTTGGTACTTTTTAGCAAGTTGCTTTATTAACTCGAGCGATGTTACGCTTTGCGGTTCGCTTTGGTTATACAGTACTCCTACTTTTAGTGGCTTACCTTGCCCTTGTAGTACGGTACGCATTAATAAAAAACTAGTATCAATGTAGGCAAGGTCATCGCCCACACCCAATAAGTTTTTAGGGGTGGCTCCCAAATGCATTAGAGATGGTTCTGGGGAAACCATCATAAATACTGGGATTGTTTTGGTTTGCTGCAATGCTGCAATAGTAGGTATGCTTGGGTTAGTAGCAATAGCCACTACGTTTTGCGATATAAAATACTGTACTATTTGCGTAACGGTAGGTATACTCCCTTGTGCGTTTCGGTAAATAATTTTTACGGTACCAGCACTATCGCTGTAGCCTTTTGCCTTTAATGCATCTATAAATCCAATTCTAGCGGCATCAATGGTATTATCCTCAAAGGCCGAAACATAGCCTATTACGGGAATGTTTTTTGAGTTAGTATCGGCACAGCCAAAAAAAACAATTGTGAAGATGAGTAGCCATGAGCAAGTTGCAAGTCTCATATAATTTTGTTTTAGCTATAACACCATTATCATAGCTATACATTTAACAACAAGTTTACATTAAAATAGTTGAAATAGGCACCAACAAAAAAGGCTGCCTCCATTGAGACAGCCTTTTTCCTATACTAAGAAAGTGTTAGTTAAACTTACCGATGATTTCAGTTCTTCTGTTCAAACCACGGCCTTTTGTAGTTTTGTTGCTTGCCACAGGTTTTTCTGAACCATAACCAGTAGCTTTTAAACGATCAGCAGCAATACCTTTTGCGGTAATAGCCTTAACAATAGCATCCGCACGTTTTTGAGAAAGTGCTTTGTTTATTTTGGCACTACCGGTATTGTCGGTATGTCCCTCAATTTCTAATGTTAGGTTAGGATATTGTTGTAACAAAGTAACTACAGAATCCAATTTACTTTGTGCTCTTTTTGGAATGGCAAATTTTGCAGTACCGCTAGTGAAGTAAATAGATTTTGCAATACTGTTTAATACAGGAGCAACATCCGGACAACCATTGTTGGCAGCGACACCAGCAACCGTAGGACACTTATCTTCCTCATCGTTAATACCATCGCCATCGGTATCAGGAATAGGGCAACCTTTGTATCTAGCTAAACCAGCTACAGTTGGGCACTTATCTTCTTCATCGTTGATACCATCTTTGTCGGTATCGGGTACAGGGCAACCATCGTATTTAGCTACACCAGGAACAGTTGGGCACTTATCGTTTTCGTCGTTAATGCCATCTTTATCCGTATCAGGTACAGGGCATCCTTGGTATTTTGCTAAGCCTGCTACTGTAGGGCATTTATCCAATGAATCTACAATTCCGTCCTTATCGGTATCCACTGGCGCTGGCGGTGGAGGAGGTGGTGGAGCAATCATTGCTTTTTCTTTTTTAGCAACAATCGGAGTTCCCACACCAAGTGAGTAGTTGAAATGATTGGCCACACCATCGGTCAAGCCAATTCTGTATTGAAAATCACTAAATACAAATGTGTTACCTTTTCCAAGGTTGAATTGTAAACCACCACCCACTGGCATATAAGCACCAAACCAAGCGGCACTGTACATTTGAGCACCAACACCAGCATGTAAATACGGAGTGAAAATATATCTATCGCTTAAAAGCTTTACGTTAACGCCAGCATCTGCCTGGAATAAAGCTCTATCCTGACTAATAGCTGGACGGTTAGTGAATGGATAGTTTAAGAACGACATGTCTAAACGAACGTTTGCATCTACATGTTCGCTAAGCCCCTGAAGGTACCGAACACCTATTACGGGTGTCATGTCTGCGGCTCTTGTCCAATCATTGTTGTTTAATACACCTGCCAAACTGCTGTTTTTAATACGTGCAGCGGTAGTAAAATCGTTTAAAGAACCGTTAAACACTAAGGTTGGGCGTTTTTTATAACTCTCCGACTGTTGAGCATACGCACCAGAAACCAGTGATAACGCTATGAAAGAACATAAAAGTTTGTTCATACAAATGGGTTTAATTCGAAGCAAAAATAGTAGGTTGAGGCAGAAATATTAACATATTGTATGAATTATTTATTAAGAACGTTTAACTTGTTGAACTTTAACCTTCACCAAACCCGCTTTTAACATCGAAATTTCTTTAGCTGCCGCATAACTTAAGTCTACCACCCTACCCTTTTTTGCCATTCTCGGGTGCATTCTATCGTTTACCCTTACAACCACAGTTTTCTTATTTCTAAGGTTTGTAACCCTTACCCAACTGTTTAATTTAAAATTATTGCTAGCACAAGTAAGTTTTTGATTGCTATAGCGTTCACCAGTGCTTGTTTTAGTACCATGCAAGTTTTGGCTATAGTAGCTAGCCACGCCATACTTTGGCTCACCAATATTTTTATACTCCTTAGCGGGTGTTTGTTTTTTCTTCTTTTTTGCAGTGGTATGTTTCTTGGCAGGCTTCTTTTTCTTAGCGGCGTAGGATGGCGTATTTACACTTTGGGCTAAAAAAACAACGGTGCATAGCAAAAAAATCACCATTACTTTTATAGGTATGAAATATCTAGTTGTTTTGGCAGGCATGTTTTGGGGATTAATCGTTACGGCACAACAATTTACAAATTTACCCGTAAACCAGTACGGAAAAGCCACTGTGCAAACATTACGCCAATATAGAGAGTTAGTAAAAGCAGATTCCTCACAAGTTTTGGTAAACCTTTCTGATGCGGTTCCGCACCTAAAAATTTCCATGCCGTATAGCACCCACCAAAATTTTACCCAACAAGTATTGTACCCACAAGCTGCAGCATTTTTGAAAAAAGAAGCAGCTCAAGCCCTCAAAATTGCGGCGGAGGCCCTAGCAAAAAAAGGACTTGGAATTTTGTTATACGATGCCTACCGCCCCTTTTCCGTAACGGAAAAAATGTGGCAGATAGTACCCAGCGAAGATTATGCTGCCAACCCTGCCAATGGTAGTGGACATAACCGTGGAGCGGCCGTAGATGTGGGACTGTACTATTTACACAGTGGTGAAACCGTACCCATGCCTACCTTGTTCGATAATTTTACCGATACGGCCCATGTAAATTTTATGGCATTGCCGGCGGATATTGTAAATAATAGAGCTACGCTAATTCAAGCGATGGAACAGGCGGGTTTTAAAGTTTTACCTACCGAGTGGTGGCATTTTAGCCTACCCGAAGCCGCCAAAAAATACCCTTTACACAATCTTAGTTTTGCACAGTTACTTCGTTCGCATAAAAAAGGGTAAGCTTATTGGCCTACCCTTTTTGTAAAATTATTAAACAATCTAAATGTTACTTAAACGCATTGATACCGGTGATATCCATTCCCGTGATTAATAAATGAATATCGTGGGTTCCCTCATAAGTAATTACACTCTCTATATTCATCATATGTCGCATCACACTGTATTCACCAGTTATACCCATGCCACCGAGCATTTGCCTTGCTTCCCTAGCGGTGTTAGCAGCTAATTCGCAGCTGTTTCTTTTCGCCATGCTTATTTGAGCAGGGGTTGCTTTGCCTTCATTCATTAAAACACCCAAACGCCACACCATTAGCTGAGCTTTGGTAATTTCCGTAATCATTTCAGCTAGCTTTTTTTGTTGCAACTGAAAACCACCAATCGGTTTATCAAACTGTACACGCTCTAGGCTATAACGCAAGGCGGTATCGTAACAGTCCATAGCTGCCCCTAAAGCTCCCCATGCTATACCATAGCGGGCTTTGCTTAAACAGCCAAGCGGCCCTTTTAAACCTTTTACATTAGGCAGAATATTTTCTTTGGGCACTTTCACATCATGAAACACCAATTCACCGGTAGCACTTGCTCTTAAACTCCACTTACCATGTGTGGTGGGGGTTTCAAAACCCGGCATACCCCTTTCTACTATCACTCCTCTAATAATTCCTTCCTCATCCTTAGCCCACACTACCGCTACTTGTGCAAACGGTGCATTGCTAATCCACATTTTTGCACCATTTAGTATTACATGGTCGCCTGCATCTTTAATATTTGTAAGCATGCCGTTAGGGTTACTACCATGGTCGGGTTCTGTTAAACCAAAACATCCTAACCATTCCCCGCTAGCCAATTTTGGCAAGTATTTTTTTCGCTGTTCCTCGTTTCCATAAGCGTAAATGGGGTACATTACCAAACTGCCTTGCACACTAGCTGTGCTACGTACACCACTATCGCCACGTTCTAATTCTTGCATCATTAAACCGTAGCTAATATAATCTAAGCCTCCACCACCATACTCGGCGGGAACGGTAGGACCAAAGCAGCCCAAATCGCCCAATTGCTGTACTATCTGTACAGGAAACTCAGCCTGCTGGGAATAGTGTTCTATAATGGGTGATATTTCCTTTTTAACGTAGTTACGTACTGTTTCCCGAATTAATTTGTGTTCATCGGTCAGCAAATCGTCGATGCCGTAATAATCGGGCGACTGAAAAGTATCTGTTTTTGTGGCCATGGTATGGAAGCAATTTTTTTTCAGGGCGAAAATTACCGCTTTAGTTGTTTAATAGTGGTTTTAGTGGAGTGTATTTTGCCAATTTTAACGCCAATAGGTTGTACAAAACCGTTTTTTAGTGGCCCATTCTCCTGTGGCGTATGGTTATTTATCGGTAGATGCTATTATTTTCTGCAATTCTTCTATAAAAGTGAACGATGCAGGGCAATATTGTATGTTTTGCTTGTGTATATGCAAGTAATCGGCTGGCTTGGCATGGTGTAAGTGCGGAAACTGGGCACAATCCTTTGGGCGAACTTCGTAAATGGTACACAAATTGGTAGACGAATCTAAAAATTGACAGGGTTGGGTTTTGTTTACCCAGTCGGTATCGCCTTTGTGCTGGTACAGCCATTTTTCGGTAAACTCGGCAGCTGTCATACCCACGTGGGCAGCAATGTTTTTTATTTCCGTTGGGGTAAAGGTGGGCGTCATTTTTTTACAGCAGTTGGCACAGCTGGTACAGTCTATTTGCTGCCAAGTATGCTGCTCCGCTTCTGTGGCCCATTTCTTTAATTGCTTCGGTGTATTTTGTTCTAGTTTCTTAATAAAACGCAACATGGCAGGCCGTTGTAAACGGGCTTTTTTAGTGAAACTAGCAAGATTTATTTTCGGGGTTTTGAGCAAATGCATGAACTAATTTACATATTTACACTATGTGGCAAACATATTTAAAAGGTTTTAAGGCCTACTTGCAATTAGAGCGAAGCCTGAGCGACCATAGTGTGGAGGCTTACTTGCAGGATGTGCAAAAACTTACGCAATATTTACAAGTACAAAATTTACAGTTAGCACCGGCCGATATTACTTACCAGCTGCTACAACGGTTTGTAATTTGGTTTTCCGAGTTGGGTGTGGCGGCTACTACCCAAGCTAGGGTAATAAGCGGCATTAAAGCATTTTACAAGTATTGCCTACTAGAACAGATAGTAAGCACCAACCCTACTCAACTATTAGAAGCACCGAAAACAAAACGTGCCTTGCCAGATACATTGGCTTTACAAGAAATAGAGCAAATATTGGCCACTATTGATGTAAGCACACCGGAAGGTACCCGAAACAGAGCTATGCTGGAAACGCTGTACAGCAGTGGATTACGTGTAAGCGAATTGGTAAACTTACAGCTGAGCCATATTTTTTGGGAGGAAGGTTTTTTACGAATTATAGGTAAGGGAAATAAAGAGCGGATAGTGCCCATAGGCCGAGTGGCCTTACAAGAAATAGAACGATATAAAAACCATGTGCGGGTGCATATAGCGGTACAAAAAGGCCAGGAAGATGTGGTGTTTTTAAACAGGCGTGGCCGAGCTTTAACCCGGGTAATGGTGTTTTTAATTATTAAAGAGGCAGTGACCAAAGCGGGTATTCATAAAACCATATCGCCGCATACATTTCGGCATTCATTTGCTACGCACTTGGTGGAAGGAGGGGCCGATTTAAGAGCCGTACAAGAGATGCTAGGGCATGAAAGTATTACCACTACCGAAATTTACACCCATTTAGATAGAAAGTTTTTGCAGCAAACCTTGGAGAAATATCACCCGGGTTTTAGGTAGGTCGTCGAAAGACAACAATACAGACAATTTTCTAGACAAGATGTAGCCTTATTTGTCTTTGATGTTGACAAAATTGTCGACAATTTTGTCTACATTTGTCAACTAACGTCAATAATGCCATCAAAAATGAAATTGAACAGAGACTACCCACATTTGCTATTCGACACAAAACAATGGCAACCAACCGATACTATGTTATATCTACTTGGGCAATGTGAAGCCTATGTAAAAGCTATAAGTAACACACCCATATTACCTCAATTTTATAAAGATTTAATGAAGATTGCCCTACAAAAAGGTGCACAAGCTACCACGGCAATTGAAGGAAATTCACTAAGTGATGACGAGATTTCAAAGTTAGTAAATGGACAAAAGCTACCTCCAAGTAAGGAATACCAAGAAATAGAGGTCGTGAACATTATAAATGCGTTCAACGAATTGCTAGAAGAAACTGTTTACATGAAAGAAGAACAACTGATAACTCCAGCATTGTTACTACGATTTCATAGGCTCGTAGGGAAAAATTTGGGTGAACACTTTAATGCGATTCCTGGGAAGTTTAGAACCAATGATGTTGTAGTAGGTTCGTACCGCTGCCCCGATGCAAGAGATGTTGAAACCTTGGTGCACACTTATTGCGATTGGATGAAGAAGGTATTCAAATTCGAAAGTGGACGTCAGCCATTTTCAGATGTGATTATTCAAGCTATTGTAGCTCATGTGTACTTAGAGTGGATTCACCCGTTTGGCGACGGTAATGGAAGAACTGGTAGACTATTAGAGTTTTATATTTTGTCGCGTGGAGGCAGTCCTGATATAACATTGCATATATTATCCAATCATTATAACAATACAAGAAATGAATACTACCGCCATTTAGCGAACGCATCTAAAACAACGTCGTTACAAGGTTTTTTAGAATATGCACTACTTGGCTTTAGAGATGGCTTGGTACAAACACTTGAAACAATTCAGTCAAGTCAGCTACTAAATGCATGGCAGAAATACGTTTATGATAAATTTAACGAAGTTGAAATTACAAATAAGCCAGTATTTAAAAGGCGTCGCACATTAGCACTTGAAGTACCAATCGACCGAAAGTTCACTTTTAAGGAAGTACCAGAACTAACTATACGGCTAGCTCGTTTTTACTCTAATATATCACCCAAAACGCTTGAAAGGGATATTAAGGAACTTCTTGACCTTGATATATTTTTACAAGACGGTAGTGATTATTTTGCCAATTTATCGGTAATCAATAAGATGGTAGCAAAGTCGAAGGGATTAACCGCCTCTAAAAAACGATAAATTAAACACCATGAAATACGAACGTAGAATTGTACTATTCTTAGATGTACTGGGTTTTAGAAAATTGATTGAAGAAAACCCAAAGGCTGTTGGAAAAACCAACCGTAAAGTTGCGTTTATACTCAAAGAGTTCCAGTCCTTTTTTGGTAAAAAAGTTCCTGAAGTATACAAAACCTCAAAAAAAATCTGCCGATTTTCAGACTCTGTTGCTATTTCAATGAAAACGGGCTCAAACGAAGACTTCGGGCTTTTGCTGGATAGACTCAGAATATTACAAGCACAACTGTTAATGGGAGAGGTAGTTTTACGTGGTGGAATTTCTATAGGAGCAATGGTTCATACCTCGAAAGCTATGTTTGGCCCAGCATTTCTAAAAGCGTATGACTTGGAGTCGAAAAAAGCTAAATATCCAAGAATTATACTGGATGATGATATATTAAAGGAACTAGGAAATGAACCTAACCTCTCTTCTTTTCAACAGATAATTTTTAAAGACTTTGATGGGACTTACTATATTGATTACATCGAAAATACTGATGACTTGTATGACGACGAAAATAGTCATAACTATTTCAATGAATCTCTTGATAAAGTGATTGAGGAAAATCTTATAAACCCGAACACTGCAACCCTTGAAAAATATTTATGGCTCGCTGCAAAGTTTAATAGTCGAAAAAAGCAACATTTTTATCATAGTAAACTAAAACAAAGTGACTGGTATCATTCAACAATCGATGCGAGTACTGTGGATGTTGGCAAAATAAATTTGGGGCAATTTTTTAACAACAGAAACTCTTCATAGATTCCTTAACGAACTATCTTAGCCACCTACGGCTTTATACATTTCCATGTTCTTCTTTCTACGAGCCAAGGTAATTTGTTGCTTTTGGTACTGTTGTAGTTTCAAGTAGTCAAGAAAACTTAGGATTACAAAAAACAAAAAATACATCACCATACTTTTCTGTCGCTGAATAATACCTAGATTACTCATGGTGGTACTGAGTGCAAACGACGAGAGTAGAAAAATAAAAATACAGGCTTTTACCGAAGAGCTACTGGTACGCACCCAACCGATAAACTGCTTATGAAAAAGTTTCGCGGTAAGCAGTAGGTATAATAAATTTTCCGTGCTTACAAAAATGCCTAAAGCGTTGGGAGAATCAATGAATAAGGGCCGATACCAGAACGTAAATAATTTCAAGGGTATGGGGTAATTACTAATATCTACCCCACTGCCGGCACTCTTGGCTAGTTCAAACGCTCGTTTGTCGGTAAACTTGTTGAAACTCTCTACAGCGTTTTCGGAATCGATACCTATTTTGGTGAGGATGGTTTTGTACAGTAAAAAACACGCCAACACTACACCCGTAATCACCGTCCATTTTTGCCAAGCGGGTATCTTTCTATTGCCACCAAAAAAATAGCCAGCACCAATACCGCCAACCATAAATAAAAACACATGGGGCCTAATATGGTATACCAACACCAAACCAACTAAAAGAAGCGTCATGTATTTTTTGGTATTACTCATTCCTAAGGTAACCATACCTAGCCCAAGGAATATCAAAGAACCTTTCCCGAGACTTGCCGTCCAAAAATGCATATTGGGTAAAAACAAAATCAACACGAGTATATCGTACCCAAACAATGTGTGTTTAAAACGAACATTTTCCTTTAAAAAAACATAGAAAT
>RDXK01000142.1 GCA_004292605.1 Bacteroidota bacterium | reverse complement strand
ATTTTTTGTACCGCTTTGCTTAGTGTTCTATTGGCCTGATTGTTTATGGCAAGGGTATTATTGGGCCCATATAATGAATACCTGTTTAATTCAGTTTCTTGTGCCGAATAGGTACCCACTAACTGCCCCTTAGGTGTATATACCTCCAAAGTAAGATCTACCACGGAGTTATGTTTACGTATTGGCATACCAAACAACCATGTTACAACTGGCAACACGGTTATCTCGCTTATAATACCATAATCGGTGTATCCTGCACGAGCTACAAACCGCTTTATTTTTCCTTTAATAATATAATCAGGGTTGGCCACTTGCCTACTCACCTGCTGAAAAACGCCGTTCACTATAAACTCATTTACTAGTGCCAGCGTAACTTCTGTTTCTACATTGGTAGTAAAAGATTGACGAGAAGTAAGTGTAATAGTGGCAAACTTATTGGTTTTATCATCCTCCGGCGACTCGTCGGTCAACGTCTCCACCATAACCACCTTGGGAATAGTTTTGCTGCTAGGTGGAAGTGAAATTTTAGGACTATAGCTAATAACTGAACAACTGTGTAGCAGCACCATACCGATGGCGGCTAAGGCAAGGGTAGAAAGTTTATTCATACAAGCAATTTTCCTGCTCAACAGTTTAGCAAGATGCTTGTTTTTCGGTTCAAAAGTTTTAACAACTCATTAGAGTGCTTAGCCAGCAAATGTTAACGATGCTAGAAAAACTAGACGATTACACCCGAAGTAGCCCCCACAAAATATCCGTTTATAGCGCCTGCCACGCCAGCATACCGCCTTGCACATTAATGGCTTGCGTAAAGCCCACTTGCTGCAAAACCATACAAGCCATCATACTTCTTTGCCCACTGCGACAGTAAACGTAAACAGGTTCTTCCTTCCAATCTTCAATATCATCCAGCTGCATGGTTTGCACCTGCCCTACAGGTAAGTGTACCCCACCAATATTAAACTCTGCACGTTCATGAGGTTCACGTACATCTAATAAATTTATTTTTTCGCCGCTCTGAATTTTTGCTTGTAACTCGGCTACGGTAATACTATTCATCATTACTTATTTACATTAAGGTTGTGGTACCAAAGCGGCTGTATCGCTTACTGGTAAAGGCTTTTCTACACCTATCCATAAATCCATCAATTGGCCAGTGCGTATAAAGTTTACACTGGTAGTACCATCTGGGTTAACAGTAACCGCGGGTGGATTTTGCTTGATGATAAACGCATTCAAGGTATCGGTAACAGTGCCTTGCGGTATATAACTACTAATACCAATGTTCATACTTGCCAGCAATTCTCGGGCTTCAGTTACGGTTAAACCTACTAAATCTGGCACGGGCATTTGGTTATTTCCTACACCGCTTCCCAATACAAAATCTATTCTACTACCCATTTGTATTTTGGTTCCGGGCGCTATTGGCTTGCCATTGTATCGCTGTTCTAGTATGGCGTTTCTAGCTATATCTGGCTTAAAACTGGTATCGCCTACTTTTAGTCCAAGGTTTTGCAAATACAGTTCTGCACTTCTAAAACTATAACCCTTTAAATCGGGCATATCTATCATCGGGGCTATGTAGCTAGCGATGGTCAGGTAAATAGTACGATGTTTTTTTACTACTAAATCGGGCTCTGGAAACTGTTTTAAAACACTGCCTTTTTGGGCGGTATCCACATAAATACTATCCTGAATTTCCACATCAAAACCTTTGGCTTCCAGCAAGGCTACGGCATCTTTCACATTTTTACCTAAAACAGGTAAAACCACTTCGTTATTATCGTGCCCCGTAATAAAGCCTAAACTGGAAAAAAATATCACCAAGGCCAATAGTAAACTACCAAACCCTACCAGCATGTGCACCCACAAAGGTTTTTTAGCAAATTCGTTCCACATAAATTAAGCGTTAAAGGCTTCCAATAAAATTTGGGTATAAAAATCGGTCAAATTTCCGCCGGCAGCTTTCACTTGTTGTGGTATAATGCTTGCGGCACTTTGTCCGGGAACGGTATTCACTTCCAACATATACGGAGCATCCGTTTCTTTATTATAAATAAAATCTATACGTACCACGCCTTTACAGTTCAATGTTTCAAACACCAAGCTAGCTGCCGCACGTATTTTTTGGGCTTGTTCATCGGTAAGTACGGCTGGGGTAATTTCTTCACTCAGTCCTTTGTACTTTGCCTCAAAATCGAACCACTCGTTTTTGGTTATCACTTCGGTAATTGGTAGCGTAGTAACCACACCCTTATTTCTGTATACGCCTATCGTAAACTCCCTACCAGCAATAAATTCCTCTATCAATACCTGACTGTCTTCCGCAAATGCTTTGGCTATAGCGGCTTCTAGTACATTAGCATGGTTCACTTTGCTCATGCCTAGGCTGCTACCACCATTATTGGGTTTTACAAATACAGGCAATTGCAAGGCTGCTGTAATGGCAGATAACTGGTACGGTAGGTTTTTAAACAAATGCAAACTTTTAGCCACATGTACACCCGCAAAAGCAGCGGTGGCCACTGTATATCGTTTATTGAATGTAAGTGCCGCCGTAGCAGTATCGCAACTAGTGTATGGTAAACCAATCATTTCAAAATACCCTTGCAGTTTTCCATCCTCGCCTGGTGTGCCATGTATACACATAAAAGCAGCGTCAAAAACTAGGTGTGCATCGTTGGTTTGTACAGTAAAATCGGCTTTATTTACTGGCCATTTTTCACCGCTTGGGGCTACATAAAACCAACCTGCTTTTGAAATATCAATATAGTATACACTAAACAGCGAACTGTCTAAATTTTTTAGAACGGTTTCCGCACTTTTATAACTTATTTGTGCCTCGGTGCTATAGCCACCTGTAACCAATGCAATATTCTTTTTCATACCTAGTAGCGAATGTAGCATTTTAGGATATATAAACGCCTGCTACCACGCCTATACCTACAATTGTGAGCATAAAAAAAGTCCTTCACCCGCAGGGTAAGGACTTTGAACATCAACCGTATTTTTTACAAATGCAATTTTTCTTTTTTAGCCATCAACTCTTCTACCGTTTCGCGGTATAACTCGTCGGGCACACAGCAGTCTACGGGGCACACAGCAGCACACTGTGGTTCCTCATGAAAACCTTGACACTCCGTACATTTATTGGTTACTATAAAATAAGTATCCAAACTTACAGGTGAAAAACGCTCCGTAGCTTCTACTATGCTACCATCCATCATTACAAACTGTCCTTTTACGCTAGTACCATCTTGTATAGCCCATTCTACACCACCTTCGTAGATAGCATTATTAGGACATTCAGGTTCGCAGGCACCGCAGTTTATACATTCATCCGTTATTTTAATTGCCATAGTTTTAATTTTGATATTTAATTACAAAAATAACAGTTTCAATAATACCAATAGAATGACATTAGAACAACGGATAGATTGCATGGTTCATTTAGGCGAATACATTTTAGCAAATTCCCCTGAATGGCAGGAAGCCAAGGAAAATGCAGGTAGGCAAAATGCATGGTTTACGCCAGCGTTTATACAAACCGCAACTGAGGCCATTGCACATAATTTTTTGAAAAGAGAATTGTTAGAACAATGGGTGGCAAAATATCAGCTGCCGCAGGAACAAACCAATCCGCAAACCGTTGGCATAGTCATGGCGGGAAACATACCGCTAGTAGGCTTTCACGATTTGTTGTGTGTTTTTATCAGCGGCCACTATGCAGTTATAAAACTTAGCAGTAAGGATGATGTGCTATTAAAGCATCTATTGCAGTATTTATACAAGGAAATTATTGTGATACAAAACTATATTTCCATTGCAGAAAGGCTCACAGGTTGCCAAGCGTATATAGCTACTGGTAGCACCAATAGTAGCCGCTACTTCGATTACTATTTTGGCAAGTACCCGAACATTATTCGAAAAAACAGAACCTCTGTGGCTATACTCGCCGGCAACGAAACGGCTGAAGAATTGACATATTTGGCTACCGATATTCAACAATATTTTGGGCTTGGCTGCCGAAATGTAACCCAGCTGTATGTACCAAAAAATTATTCGTTCGATGCTCTTTTAAACGCCCTTACTCAGTTTGATGAACACATTATAGCCCATAAGTACAAGCATAATTTTGATTATCAGTTGGCATTACTATTAATGACCAGCAAAACCTATCTAAGCAATGGAAGTATTTTATTGGTAGAAGATGAACGACCGTTTTCAGCGGTGAGTGTGCTGCACTATCAATACTATGAAAGCCTTGCAGATGTGGAGCAATTATTGGCTTCTAAAACAGAACAAATTCAAGCAATTGTAGGTGCCGGACACATTCCATTTGGTAAAGCACAGCAGCCTAGTTTGACAGATTATGCCGATGGTGTAGATACCATGCAGTTTTTAACTACCTTAGTATAGTAGATGTACGATAACCTTCGTGAATTAAGTGTTAAAACCTTGATTCGTCCAACTGAAAATTATGCAGTTACGTACATTTGGCATTAATTATGTGTAACAAAAACAAACAAGAACTATGAATACAAAATCCGTTTTAGCAATTATAGGCATTAGTGCTGCTACCAGCGTGGTTAGCGTATTTGCCTATAGCAAACTAACTGAACCCAGTTTTGTGGGAACACAAGTAAATGGCAAACTTCCTGTAAACTACGCAGGGTTTTTCGACAAGCAAAATGGGGCTCCAGTAACGGCCGATTTTACCGCCGCAGCCACAACCGCCACACCAGCTGTGGTACACATTAAAACTAGAACCAAAGCCAAGCAAGTAACCAATAACATTCCTAGAAGGAACAACCCGTTTTCCGATATGTTTGGAGATGATATTTTTGGTGATTTTTTTGGCGGTCCACGTATGCAGGTAATTCCGGAACAAAAAGCTAGCGGTAGTGGTGTAATTATTAGCGACGATGGCTATATAGTAACCAATAACCACGTGATAGACCAAGCCGATGAAATTAACGTAACGCTTACCAACAGAAAAACCTACAAAGCCACGTTAGTAGGTGCCGACCCAAGTAGCGATGTAGCTGTATTGAAAATAGAAGGTACTAAACTCCCCTATTTGCTATACGGCAATAGCGATGAGGTTAAACTGGGCAACTGGGTGTTAGCAGTAGGCTATCCGCTGAATTTAGATGTTACTGTAACAGCAGGTATTGTAAGTGCAAAAGCTAGAAGCATAAAGATAAATAACCGCCAAAGCAGTAACCCGGTAGAAGCGTTTATACAAACCGATGCTGCGGTAAACCCGGGCAATAGCGGTGGAGCGTTGATCAATACCAATGGTGAGTTAGTAGGTATAAACTCTGCCATAGCATCACCCACGGGTTCCTATGCTGGTTATAGCTACGCCATACCGGTAAATATGGTGAAAAAGATAGTAAACGATATTATTAAATTTGGTGCTGTACAGCGTGCCTTTATTGGTATTAGCTATTTGCAGGATGATGCTACCGATGAGCAAAAGAAGGCCGCTGGCTACAAAAATGGTGAAGGTGTTTTTGTAACGGATGTGGCTCGGGATGGTGCTGCCCAAGTAGCAGGTTTGAAGAAAGGCGACTATGTAACCAAAGTAAACGGTGTAGCGGTTAGTAGCGGCCCAGAATTACAGGAACAAGTAGCCCGTTACAAACCAGGCGATAAAATAACGGTAACCTACAAAAGAGAAGGTAAAGAAACCACTGCCAACGTAACACTTAAAAATAAAGCGGGTAACTACAGCGTGGTAAAATCTACCTCCGACATTACCGAAAAACTAGGTGCAGAGTTGGAAAATATAGATAAAGCTACCGCCGCTAAAAACGATTTAGCTGGTGGCGTATTGGTGAAAAAGATCAACAATGGTTTGTTGAAAAATACCAAAGTACAAGAAGGCTTTATTATTACTAGTGTGAACGGTGTGGAGGTTAAAAACTTGGAAGAACTGAGTAAAATTTTAGCTAGTGCTCGTGGTACAGTAAGGTTAGAAGGTGTGTACAGTGGGTACGAAGGTACTTACGGCTATCCGCTAAACCTAAATGCCGAAGAGGAATAGGATAGTTATAAAGAACTAGAAGTTTTAAAAGGCTGCTGCAGCGAAGAAAGATTCGTTGTAGCAGCCTTTTTGTTGGGGCTTGTTTGGTCTTTTCTGGGTCTCGTTTTGGTCTACTAGTATGGGCGAATAATTATTCGCCCTAACAACGCCCTAACGAGCCAAAGCAACTTTCGTCCAAGGCGTAACTAGTCCAAACAAAAAAGCACCCCAATTGGAGTGCTTTACTATGTTGAAAGAAAAACTACTTTTTCTTCTCGTAACGTCTTTTGAACTTGTCAATTCTACCGGCAGTATCCACCATAATGTTTTTACCTGTGTAAAAAGGGTGAGATGTGTTAGAAATTTCTAGTTTAATTACTGGATAATCGTTTCCATCTTCCCAAGTGATGGTTTCTTTTGATGCAGCAGTGCTTTTACCTAAGAAAGCAATACCGTTACTCATGTCTTTGAAAACTACAAATCTGTAGCTAGCTGGATGGATACCTTGTTTCATAAAACTTATTTAGGTGTACGGTTTTTGCCGTACGTTTTTGATTTTCGATTTGCAAAAGTAACAGTTTACTGCCTACTCTCCAAAACTTATTTAGCTTTTCATATTTATAAACTGTAGTGGCAGTTTTAAATCGGCAGATCGTAAGTGAGCAATCACCTCCTGCAGATCGTCTATTTTTTTACCAGTTACACGCACTATATCGTCCATAATTTGTGCTTGCACTTTTAAGCCACTCTCCTTTATTTGCTTCACTATTTTCTTAGCCTCATCTTGCTGTAAGCCATTGGTTACAGGCACTTCCTTTTTTAGGGTTTTGCCGCTAGGGTAAGCATCCTTTTCGAAGTTAAATGCATTGCTATCTATACCTTGCTTCATTCCACGAGATATCAATACATCTATCACCTGCTTCATCTTCATTTCGCTATCGGTTTCTAGCTTTATCAGGTATGTTTTTTTATCTAGTTCTATGGTAAATGGCGTACCTCTAAAATCGAACCTATTTTCTATCTCTTTTCGTACCACGTTCACAGCATTGTCTAACACCTGAACATCTACTTTACTAGCTATATCAAAACTTGGCATGGCTTGTTGTTTATAAGTATCCTAATATTTTCAGCATGCTTTGTGCTGTTTGCTCTTTAGCATATACCCAATCTACTAATTTCCCGTTTTTATCTTTTTCTACAATAATGTGTTTGGGGCTTGGTATTAAACAGTGTTTTATACCACCATAACCACTAATTTGATCCTGGTATGCACCCGTATGGAAAAACCCTACGTACAACGGTTCCTTATCGGTTTCTTGGGTTACACTGGCTTCCACCATTTTACCCTTGGCTTTTAACTTACGCGATAATTCTTCCGTAATAATGGCGTAATCGTTATTGGCCAGTTTTGGCAAAAACACTTCATTAATGTGTTCCTCGCTATCGTAGTAATCATGACTGTCGCAAGTAATACCACCGAGTACTACCCTTTGGTACTCATTATCCCATTTATTAATGGGTAATAGTAAAAACTTCTCCCCTATACCCCAAGTATCTGGCAGAGTAGTAATAAAACTACTATCTATCATGTACCAGCACTCACGGTCGTTTTGTACTTTTTGGCCAATTACACTGTAAATATGTGCCATACTTTCACCTACAGTATAGCTACCAAATTCAGTAAAAATATTGGGCATGGGTACATTGTTCTTTTTACAATTTTTCTTTATGATTTCTACTATCTCGTTAATCATAAACTGATAATCGTACTCAAATCCCAAGCTGTGTTTGATGGGGAATCCACCACCAATATTAATAGAATCTAGTTCCGGACAAATCTTTTTTAACTGGCAATACAAGTTAATAATCTTAGTTAACTCACTCCAATAATAGATATCATCCTTAATACCTTTATTCAGGAAAATATGCAGCATTTTTAGCTGAAACTTATCTTCATTTCCTTCAATGTTATCTACATAGAATTCTAGAATGTCCTTGGCTCTAATACCCAATCGGCTGGTGTAAAACGGAAAATTGGGTTCTTCTTCCGCTGCTACACGTATACCTAGTTTAAAAGGCTGTTTTACACTGCGTTTGTAAGCAGTAAGCTCGTCCTTATTATCTAGTATCGGAATTACATTTTTAAAGCCAGTATTGATAAGTTTGGCTATTCGGCTGGTGTAAGGCTTTTGCTTATAGCCATTACAAATAATATAAATATCCTTGGTTATTTTACGCTTTTGGTACAGTCTGTTGATAATTTCAATATCGTAAGCGTAGCTAGTTTCTAAATTAATATCGTGTTTCAAAGCCTCTTCTACCACAAAGGAGAAATGACTGCTTTTGGTACAATAACAGTAGTGGTATTTTCCTTCGTACTTGTGCTTTTTAAAGGCATTGGCAAACAAATCTTTTGCCTTGTTTATTTGCATACCTATTTTGGGTAAATAAGTAAGCTTCATAGGAGTACCGTATTTGTTGATCAAGGCCTTTAAATCGAGACCATTAAACGACAAATTTCCATCAGCATCAATATTAAAATCAGTCTGTGGAAAGTGAAATGTTTGCTTCACCAAGTCGGTGTACGAGTTGTTCATTGACAATGTAGAGGTAATTAATTAAAATAAAACTGTGCAAAAGTATACCTTACTAGGGTATGTAAAACAAATAGGCACCGAAAAATCGGTGCCTATTAAAATTTAATATTCCGTGTGGAGCATTATTTAACGCTTTGAACCAATGCTTTAAAGCTTGCTGGCTCATTCATGGCTAAATCAGCCAATGATTTACGGTTTAATTCAATACCTTTAACAGCTAATTTATTGATAAATACGCTGTAGGTTAATCCTTCCTCACGTACAGCTGCGTTAATACGAGCTATCCATAATTGGCGGTATTCTCTTTTCTTTAGTTTACGACCAACATAGCTGTAGGTTAAACCTTTTTCAACAATGTTTTTGGCTACGGTATAAACGTTTTTGCGTTTGCCATAAAAGCCTTTAGCTTGGTCAAGTATTCTTTTCCTTCTTGCTCTACTTGCTACGGTATTTACTGAACGTGGCATAGTTTATTAGTTTGTGGTACTGCGTACCGATAATTAAATGGGTTTGTTTTTCTAAGTGTACTGTCTACTACTTTAAACGTAATAAACGCATTACAAAATACTTGTTAGCTGGGTGTACTACACCATCTACTGCTAATGCACGCTTGCGTTTGGTAGATTTTTTGGTAAGAATGTGACGCTTAAAACTTCTTTGGTAGGTAATTTCGCCGGTGCCAGTTACTTTGAATCTTTTTTTGGCACTTGAGTTTGTTTTAACTTTTGGCATATAATCTTTTGTTATGTAAGATTACTCTCTACTGGCGTTACGCACTGGCGTACACTTGTTGAGCCATTTGAGAATTGGGCTGCAAAAGTAACGGTTTGGCCTATAACTACAAAATTATTACTAAAAAAGCCGCTATAAAAGCGGCTTTTTACTATTTCTTATTACCTATTAACTCGCTGGTGGAGCTGTAGGTGGTTTCTTTTTGTTGGCGCCTTTAGGTGCAAACATGGCTAACATTCGCTTACCTTCCATTTTAGGCAACCCTTCTAGCACGCCTACTTCCGCTAAACGTTCAGCAAATTTTAGTAGTAAAAGCTGGCCTCGGTCCTGAAACATGATAGCCCTTCCTTTAAACTGAACATAGGCTTTTACCTTATTACCTTCCTTCAAAAACTCTAAGGCATGTTTGGCTTTGAAATCAAAATCATGGTCATCGGTACCAGGCGTAAAGCGAATTTCCTTCACTTCACTTTGCTTGGCATTGGCCTTCATTTCCTTCTCTTTCTTCTTCTTCTCGTACAAAAACTTCTTGTAATCGATGGCTTTACACACCGGCGGATCAGCATTTGGCGAAATTTCTACCAAGTCGAGCTCCAAATCTTGAGCAATTTTTAAAGCTTCTGCTGTAGGGTAAATTCCTACAGTTATGTTTTCACCTACTAAACGAACCTGCGGAACTCGAATTCTTTCGTTGATACGATGTTCTGGTTCTTGTTGTTTTTGAAACCGTGGGTTAAACCGATTTCCTCCTCTGTGCGGTAATGCCATTAATGCAATGGGTTTTGTTAAAAATTTTTACGAATATACTATTTTAGCTTATTCGCTTTTTCTTTCCTTTATTTCAATCGTTATTTGATCTATAAACTGCTGTACAGGTATGGCTCCCGTATCGCCTACGCCTTGCCTACGTACACTCACGGTATCGGCCGCTACATCCTTCTCACCTACTACTAGCATGTAGGGTACACGACCTAGTTCCGCCTCTCGAATTTTTTTACCAATTTTTTCGGATCGGCTATCTATTTCCACCCTTACACCGGCTTTTTTTAGTTGGCTTTCCACGGCAGTAGCATACTCCATAAACTTATCGCTAATGGGTAATATTTTTACTTGTAAAGGCGATAACCATACGGGAAATTTACCAGCATAATGCTCTAATAAAAACCCGATAAAACGCTCATGAGTACCCAATGGTGCCCTGTGAATAATCAAGGGTACTTCGGCTTCGTTGTTTTGATTGGTAAAGCTTAGCTTGAATTTTAAACCACTATTAAAATCTACCTGATTGGTGGCCAGCGTAAATTCTCTACCAATCACGCTATAAATCTGTACATCTATTTTAGGACCATAAAAAGCAGCTTCATCCTGTACTTCAATAAATGGCGTGCCAGTTTCTATCAACACCTTGCGTACCATTTCTTCAGTTTCCAACCAAAGTTCTGGTTCGTTTACATATTTTTTACCCAGTTTTTCAGGCGAATGCAAACTTAAACGCATCACAAATTTATCGATACCAAATATTTTGAAATACTTTAAGTACAGCTCGTTTACGGCCTTAAACTCATCGAAAAATTGCTCCTTGCTACAGTAAATATGTCCATCGTTCATGTGTAGCATACGCACCCGCATTAAGCCAAAAAGTTCGCCACTTTGTTCGTACCTATAGCAAGTACCGTACTCTGCTATACGCAGCGGTAACTCCCGGTAACTACGTGGTTCCGCATCAAAAATTTTATGGTGATGCGGACAGTTCATGGCCTTTAAATAATACTTTTCGCCATCTACTTCCATTGGCGGAAACATACTATCGGCATAGTACGGTAAATGCCCACTAGTTTGGTACATGGTTTCCTTGGCTATGTGCGGAGTTACTACCCTTTTATAGCCTGCCTCAGTCTCGGTTTCTTTGGCTAATTTTTCTAACTCTTCTATTATCACCGTTCCATTGGGCATCCAAAGTGGTAAACCACTACCCGTATCATCATCAAAAATATACAAGCTCAAATCCTTGGCTAGCTTTCTATGGTCGCGTTTTTTAGCTTCTTCTAACAGCGCTAAATATTCATCTAATTCCTTCTGACTCGGGAAACTAATACCGTACAAGCGGGTAAGTTGCTTGTTTTTTTCATCGCCTTTCCAGTAAGCACCCGCTACATTGGTAATTTTTATGGCTTTTATAATACCGGTGTTGGGAATATGTGGGCCACGACATAAATCGGTAAATGCACCCTGACTGTAGAAGGTAATATTGCCATCTTCCAAATTGTGCAATAAATCTAACTTGTACTCATCGTTCTTTTCAAAAAAGTAGTTTACTGCATCTTTCTTGCTGATTTCTTTTCTAATGAACGGATTGTTTTGCTTGGCCAGCTCGGTCATTTTCTTTTCTATGGCGGCTACATCTTCCTCAGTTATTTTACGGTCGCCCAAATCCATATCATAATAAAACCCTTTGTCTAATGCTGGGCCAACCCAAAATTTTACACCGGGGTATAATGCTTCTACCGCCTCGGCCATCAGGTGGGCACTGCTATGCCAAAATGTATTTTTAGCTACATCGCTTTCCCATGTTAAAAATTGTATAGTGGCATCGGTGGTTAAGGGCCTACTTACATCCCAAACCTCATTATTTACTAGGCTGCTAATTACTTTTCTAGCAAGCCCTTCGCTAATACTTTTTGCTACGTCTAATGAAGTTGTTCCGGCTTCAAAACTGCGTACCGCCCCATCGGGAAAGGTAAGATTGATCATATATAAAATGAAAATGAATGAATTAAACTGGGTTGCAAAAATAACAACTAACTGTTAACGGCTGTATAAGTTTGTTTTTAGCACTCGCTAAGGCTGATAGGAATGTTGATAGCCAACCCACCATCGGCCGTTTCCTTGTACTTACTACTCATATCTTGAGCAGTATCCCACATGGTTTTTATTACCTTATCTAAACTTACCAAGGCAAAATCAGGCGTGCTTTGTAAGGCTAACTGACTAGCCGTGATGGCCTTGATAGCACCCATGGTATTGCGTTCTATACAAGGTATTTGCACCAAGCCGCCAATTGGGTCGCAAGTAAGCCCTAAGTGATGCTCCATAGCTATTTCAGCGGCCATTAAGCACTGTTTTTGTGTACCACCTAAACCGGCGGTTAAGGCTGCAGCGGCCATGGCACTACTAACACCAATCTCTGCCTGGCAGCCACCCATAGCGGCGGAAATAGTAGCTCCTTTTTTGAAAATACTCCCTACCTCTGAAGCCGTAAGTAAAAACTGAATTATTTGAGCATCCGAATCGCCATTACAAAAAGCAATATAATACTGCAACACAGCAGGAATAACACCCGCAGCACCATTGGTGGGGGCTGTAACTACCCTACCAAAATTGGCATTTTCCTCATTTACGGCAAGGGCAAAACAGCTTACACAATCTAAAATAAATTGAAAACTCGCAGGCTGATTTTTAATAGCGGTTAACCACTGATCATAGGTAGAAAAACTAGCACCGTGTAACAACTTCTTGTTTAAATCGTACGCTCTTCGTTTTACCTGTAAACCGCCTGGCAAATAACCGGCAGTGGTGCAACCACGAAAAATACATTGCTTCATGGTTTCCCATATTTGCAAAACACCTTCACGGGTGGCTGCTTCCTCTCGCCAGCATAATTCGTTTTCTTGCACTATTTCTGCAATACTCATACCGGTTTTCATGCACCAATGCAACAAATCATCGGCATTATTTACGGGGAAGGGTAACTGCTTTTCTACTTTTTGAGTGGCCGATTGGTTTTCCTGTACCACAAACCCTCCACCAATGCTGTAATAGGTTTGGGCTACCTGCTCGTTCCCTTGTATCGATGCCAAGAACGTAACGGCATTTGGATGAAACGGCAGCATTTCATTCATTAAAAATTGAATATGTATTTGCGGGTCAAAATGTATGTTTTTGAACCCACCCAAATTCAATTGTTGGATAGCGAGAATATTAGCTACGGTAGCACCTACATCGTCTACAGGAACGGTAACCGGGTTTGCCCCACTTAGGCCTAGCTGCACAGCCACATCGGTACCATGACCTTTACCCGTTTTGGCTAATGAACCATAAAGCAATACCGTAACTTCCTGTACATTGGCTAGCGTAAAATGAGTATCTAGATATTGTACAAATTGTTCGGCGGCACGCCAAGGACCCAAGGTATGGCTACTACTAGGGCCAATACCTATTTTAAACATATCAAAAACGGAAATTGCTTCGTGTGGCATAGTGCAAGTTTACAAAGTAAATAGTTATGATAAAAAACTAGAAAATAGCCAGCCCTTACCGCTTTCAAAGCCATAAACACAATATATTCGAACCATGAAGCCAATTGTATACCTGCTATTTATGGCATTTGCCCTGCAAAGCTGCGTACACCGTAAAAATTTAGTGACTACCATGCCGGAAATAAAGTCGGAAAAATGGTTCGATTCTTTGTTTCAATCGGCCAGTAAACCCTTTCAAAAAACAATCGCTGAAGGTAGTGCTCGCAATATTCAAATTATTTATACCCAAATTAATAGAAACAGCCAAAACGAACCAAGCTTTACACACTACACCTACCATGTTAACGACAGCAATTATTTCTACCCCGCTAGTACAGTAAAAATGCCCACTGCATTTGTGGCTCTAGAAAAACTGAACGAGCTACGAAGCAAAGGCATTGATAGCCAAACACCCATGATTACCGATAGCAGCCATGCTAAACAAATGGTGATTTATAATGATGCATGGAATGCCAAAGGTGTGCCTAGCATTGCCGATTATGTAAAACAAATATTTTTAGTAAGCGATAACCAAGCCTATAACCGACTGTATGAGTTTTGTGGCCAAGCTTATTTAAACGAAACCATACGAAAAAAAGGATATGAAAAAGCACAACTATTGCACCGATTAGAAATGCCGCTTACAGCCGAAGAAAATAAATACACCAATGAAGTACGATTTTTAGATACGGCAGGTAATACCATTTATACACAGCCGGCTGCCTACAGTGCGTACACGCCGCTGCCCAATGCAGTAAAGCTAGGCAAGGGCTATTTAAAAAGTGGAAAACTGGTGGCTGAACCATTTGATTTTAGTGCCAAAAACAGGTTTCCATTACAGGAATTACACAAAAGTTTACAAGCATTTTTATTTCCAGAATCGGTAAAAAAGAATGAACGATATAACATAGCTGAGGCGGATAGAATTATGGTATTGCAGTACATGAGCATGTACCCTACCGATAGTAAATACCCCAACTACCCTGCCCCAGAATATTGGCCAAACTACTGTAAATTTTTGCTTACGGGTAGCAGTAAAAGCAATTTACCACCTAGCATAAAAATATTTAATAAAGTAGGTGATGCCTATGGCTTTTTACTAGATGTTGCTTATATAATTGATACTGAAAAGCAGGTGGAATTTATGCTAAGCACAGTAATTGGCTGTAACAGCGATGGAATTTTTAACGATAACAAGTATGAATACGATGAAGTAGGGTTTCCGTACATGAAGGAATTGGGTGAAATAATTTACCAATACGAGTGTAGCCGAGAAAGAAAAATTAAGCCCAACTTCGCCGCATTATTACAAACTATACAAACCAAAGAATATTAATACCCCAAGTATGGAATTATCAAGCTTATTAAACCGTTTTGCCGAACCAGAAACCTTGAAAATGGCAAAATTAGGTCGTGAATTAAGGGCCCAAGGCATTGATGTGATTGATTTGAGTTTGGGGGAGCCCGACTTTGATACACCCGAGCATATTAAAGAAGCTGCCAAAAAAGCAATCGACGATAATTACAGTCATTACACCCCCGTAGGTGGATATTTAGATGTTAAGGAAGCTGTTTGTACCAAATTATTACGGGATAACAATCTTCACTACAAACCAGAGAACATTGTAGTATCCACTGGTGCCAAGCAGAGTTTGGCCAATGCTATTTTAGCCTTGGTGGATGAAGGTGATGAAGTATTAATACCTACCCCATTTTGGGTAACCTATAGCGAATTGGTGAAAATAGCCCGTGGAACGGTGGTAATGCTGGAAACAAGTGCTAGCAAGGGTTTCAAAATATCGGCTCAGGAGCTTGAGCAAGCCATTACTCCTAAAACAAAACTGTTTTTGTTTAGTAGTCCGTGCAATCCAAGTGGTACGTTTTATAACCAACAGGAATTGGCAGCGTTAGTGGCTGTTTTTGAAAAATACCCGGCGGTACACATTATATCCGACGAAATTTATGAATACATCAATTTTGTGGGAAGCCACGCCAGTATTGCCAGTTTTGATAGTATTAAGGAGCGAGTAATAGTGATTAATGGCTTAAGTAAAGGCTTTGCTATGACGGGCTGGCGGTTGGGTTATATGGCGGCCAATGCCACCATTGCTAAGGCTTGCGAAAAACTACAAGGTCAGTTTACGAGTGCTCCTAGTAGTATTAGTCAGCGAGCTGCCATCACGGCCTTAACTACCGATTTAAAACCTACCTTGGAAATGTCGGAAGCCTTTACCCAGCGTAGAAAAAGAGTATTGGAAATAGTGGCCAATATTCCCGGATTGATAACCACTACACCCGAAGGTGCATTTTATATTTTCCCAGACGTATCGGCCTATTTTGGAAAAAGTTTTCAAGGCGAAGTACTAGCCAATGCCGATGATATTTGCATGTATTTGCTAAATACAGCCCATGTAAGTATCGTAACAGGTAGGGCGTTTGGTATGCCTAAGCATATACGTATATCTTTCGCCAATAGTTTAGAAAAAATTGAAATAGGTTTTGAACGTATTCGTGCCGCTTTGGCTGAATTGCAATAAAAATAGGTATGGATGCTCAGAAACTGGTAATGTTTCAAAACCGACTTACCAAAGTATATAAACATAAAGTAAAACATGCGAACCGTTTAGGTATCACTTGCTGGCGGGTGTACGACCATGATTTACCAGAGTTTCCGCTGATTATAGATTTGTATGAGCAGTTTGTACATTTGAATGTATACCTACGCCGGCATGGCATGACCGAGGACCAACACCAAGACTGGCTGGAACAAACCATAGCCGTGATAGTGGAAGTGTTGGGTGTAGATACGGATGATGTTTTTACTAAAGAACGCCGCCGAAAAGCCAACCGATTAAGTCAGTACCAAAAAACCGATGAACAAGGTAATTTTTTGATGGCCGAGGAAGGTGGATTGAAATTTTTGATTAACCTAACCGATTATTTAGACACAGGTTTGTTTTTAGATCATCGCACCACCCGTAGTTGGGTTCAGCAGAAAGCTGTCGGAAAACATGTATTAAACTTGTTTTGCTACACCGCTAGTTTTAGTGTGTATGCAGCCGCCGGGCAAGCGGCAAGTATTACCAGCATTGACTTATCAAAAACCTACTTGGCTTGGGCACAAAAAAATATGGAGCTCAATAAGCTGTACGACCCACAGAAGCATTTTTATATTCATGCCGATGTAAAGCAACATTTGGCCACGCTACCTGAGAAACAGTACGATTTAGTGATACTTGACCCACCTACGTTTAGCAATAGTAAACGCATGAACGATATTTTGGATATTCAGTTAGATCATGTTACGCTCATTAACCAAGTAGTAAGGGCAATGAAACCCGGTGGAACCCTGTATTTTAGTACCAACTATACCAAATTTGTGTTGGAAGCCGAACAGCTACACGTGAGTACTATTAAAGATGTAACCAAGGCTAGCACCCCATTCGATTTTGAGGGAAAGCTAAAACGATGGTGTTACAAAATGACGGTGTAAGGGTGAGTTTCTTTTCGTTAGAAACCCTCCCTAAAACTTCACATTATAAGTAACTGCAGGAATAATGGGGAACAAACTAACCTGTTTTCCTTGTACTTGAATATTGCCCGTGGCCGGATTACCCTCTT
>RDXK01000098.1 GCA_004292605.1 Bacteroidota bacterium | reverse complement strand
ATTGGGCACCAAGTTTAGTACGCAGTTACTTATCACCACATCGGCCACTTGTGCAGCTACCGGCATTTTTTCAATATCACCCAAACGAAATTCTACATTATTATAACCCAATTTATCGGCATTTAAGCGGGCTTTTTGTATCATCGGCTCGGTAAAATCTATGCCTATTACTTTACCCGTAGCACCCACTTCCGCTCGAGCCACAAAACAGTCGTTCCCGGCCCCACTTCCTAAATCTATCACGGTATTACCCGCAGCAATTTGGGCAAACTTGGTGGGCAATCCACAACCCAAACCTAAATCAGCATCGGCATTATAGCCCGTTAGGTTCGAATAGTCGTCGCTCATAATGCTATAAACTTCGGTACTACAGCCGCCGGCTCCACAGCAGGAAGCCATATTATCTTCTTTGCTTTGTAAGGCTATGGTGGCATATTTCTGTTGTACTAATTCCTTTAATTGTTGTTCGCTTTGCATAATGTGTACAATGAATGGTATTAATGATTTCTACTTCAACTATTTATCGCAATATTACGATGAATAGTTGAAATAAAAAAGGCTGCATTTCTGCAACCTTTTTTTTCGTCGGGAAGACAGGATTCGAACCTGCGACCCCTTGGTCCCAAACCAAGTGCGCTACCGGCCTGCGCTACTTCCCGGCTACCTTTCGGTGCGGTGAGAGAGGGATTCGAACCCTCGGTACAGTTTGACCCGTACGGCAGTTTAGCAAACTGCTGATTTCAGCCACTCATCCATCTCACCAACCCCACACTATTTGTTAGGGGCTGCAAAAATAGGATTGTATTTCACATTACGAAATTTCTGAGCTATTTTTTTTACATCGCATAAAAAAAGCGGCTGAAATTCAACCGCTTTTTCTTTACATAGATGCTAATTGCACCTTTTGCGTAAGTTCCATCACATTATCTTTAAAAAGTGTGTCGGTATCCATTAAATCTTTCACCGTTTGGCAGCTATGAATTACCGTAGTATGGTCTCTTCCACCAAAATGCTCTCCAATGGTTTTCAAAGAATTTTTGGTGAATTTTTTCGCCAAATACATGGTAATCTGCCTTGCTTGAACTATCTCTCTTTTACGTGTTTTATTCTGCAATTTTTCGTAGCTAACATCAAAGTATTCACACACCAATTTTTGAATAGCTTCAATAGTTATTTCCTTGCTAGATGTTTTTACAAAGTTCTTCAACACTTTACGAGCCAAGTCTAAATCTATCTCTCTTCTGTTGAGCGATGAGTGTGCCACTAAACTAATAAACGCACCTTCTAACTCACGTACATTGGTACTAATATTATACACCAAAAACTTAACCACTTCGTCTGGCATTTCCACGCCGTCGTGTTTCATCTTGGCCCTTACTATTTCGTACCTTGTTTCATAATCGGGGAACTGCATATCGGCACTTAAACCCCATTTAAACCTGCTAAGTAATCTATCTTGCAAGCCCGATAAATCTTTCGGCGACTTATCTGTAGTAAGTACTAGCTGCTTACCATTTTGCTGTAAATGATTAAAGATACCAAAGAAAGCATCTTGCGATTTTTCGGCATTGGCAAAAAACTGTACATCATCCACTATTAATACATCTATCATTTGATAGAAGTGAATAAAATCGTTAATGGTGTGGTTGCGACTATGCTCCTGAAACTGCGTAATAAACTTTTCGCAGCTTACATACAATACCACTTTACCAGGGTGCAAACGCTTTACCTCATTACCTATGGCTTGTGCCAAATGGGTTTTACCCATACCACCACCACCGTACACCACCAATGGATTGAACGATGTAGTACCTGGCTTTTCCGCAATAGTTAAACCTGCCCTGCGGGCTACTCTATTACAATCGCCTTCTATTAAACTACTAAACGTAAACTTGTCGTTTAACTGAGGATCAATATTTATTTTCTTTAATCCCGGAATTACAAATGGATTTTTTATGGGGTTATTAATAACCATGGGTAAATCTACCTCATTGTTAGAAACATTTTTGTACCCAACACCCGACACATCCATGGTTCCACCCTTGCCACTAATTCCACTATCTACCAAAATTCGGTATTCTAATCTAGCATCTTTACCTACCACCCTTTTCAAGGTTTTGGCTAAAAGGTTTACATAGTTTTCTTCTAGATATTCATAAAAAAACTGGCTAGGAACTTGAATAAGCAACACATTGTTATCAATGGAAATAGGCTTAATAGGTTCGAACCAAGTTTTAAAATGCTGCCATTCCACAATATCTCGAATTACTTTCAAGCAGTTGTTCCATATTAACTCAGCATTTGGGGTCATAAACTATAATACAGTTCCGATGGCTTATTAAAAAAATGGTTGATTTTTTTCCGTTATCCATATTTGCGAGTAGCATTTAAAAAATAACAGAGGATTGCGAATATGAAGCTAAAATGTTGAAAAAAAAATTTTTTAATCTCAGATTTTTTTGTTCAAAATAATTGTGCTCGCTTGTGTATTGTTTCGTGCTTTTTCGTTGAACAAATTATAGTCTAAACGGCCCAATTGTATGCCAGCCCAGCCCATTTGATTTACCAAAACTTCGTTGCCTTTTTTGTTTTTGTATTTCCGTGGCTGCTCAAAAAAACGATGGGTGTGCCCACCAATGATTACATCTATATCATAGCTTTCTTTGGCTAATATTTCATCGCTTACTTTATCATCGTTGTACTTGTCGCCCAAGTGCGATAAACATACCACAATATCGCAGCCTTGACTTTTTAAATAGGCAGCGCTACGGTTAGCATTGCTAATGGGTTCCATATAAACTGTATTGCCATACAAATTTTCAGGCACCAAACCCTTCAGCTCAATACCCACACCTACAATACCAATTTTTACATTGCCTTTTTGCACTATGGTGTAGGGCTTTGCTTTGCCTTCCATGGGTGTATTGGTAAAGTTATAATTACACACTACAATCGGGAAATTGGCATGCTGTAGTTGCGTTGCAAAGTTTTCTAGTCCTGCATCAAAATCGTGGTTTCCCATAGTGGCAGCATCGTAGCCCATTAGGCTCATGGCCTTTATTTCTGGCTCACCTTTATACAAATTAAAATACGGAGTTCCTTGAAAAATATCCCCGGCATCTACTACCAATATATTATCTGCCTGTGTACGTATACCGCTTATGGCAGCAGCACGGGCAGCCACACCACCCATACCAGCATTACGACTACCATCGTTCGGGAAAGCCTCTAGCCTGCTATGTACGTCGTTGGTATGCAAAATAGTTAGCTGCTTGCCCTTAGGGGCCGCTTGCAAGCTATTGGTAATAAGGTTGGGCGCTGCCAATAGAAGTCCCGTCTTCAAAGTATCGGCTACAAATTTCCTTCTATTCATATATTAATTATTTATGGTAATTCTGTTTTCTATGGGTGCATCTATGGGTTTACCTTGCTGCGTTAATAATTGAAAATAGCTTATCAATGCATCTCTAAACAAGTAACCCTTATTCATAACAGGAAACGGTCGTAGCATATCACAATCATCACCACCGCTGGTTATATAATCAGTATTTACTATATAATAATCTTTAGCTTCATCTAGCGGCTTGCCACCAATGAAAATATTGGTAGGCTGCTTGTTTACTACGGTGTATTTTATGCCACTGCAAGGCCAAGTGCCCCGTTGTGTAATATGCTGTAAAAATTGAAGCAATACTTTACCCGATAGTTTTTGAACCACGATTAAATTATCAAACGGCATTAACTCATATACTTTGCCCACCGTTACTTCGCCTTTAGGTATATAACTTCTGATACCGCCATAGTTTACAAAAGCAGCATCGGCCTGTATACCAAAAGTGGCACTAGCTTGTACCAGCATACAGTCGGTCATTAAGTTACCCAAATTACTTTCTGGTTGCTTTTTAGCTAAGTTATTTACTGCAAAACCTATTACCTTGTTCATGGTTTTGTTAATGCTATCGCTAAAGGGCTTTAGCATTTTTAAAACGTTGGAATCCTTCGGAGCTTCGGTAGTAATTTTTACTCCTTCGTAAGCTACCGTTGTGGGCTGTGGGGCTTGTGTTTTACAACCTAATAACCCAATAAAACCTGCCAAAACCAGCCGTGTAGTGAAATACCTCATAATCGTAAAAAAGAGGGTGAAATTAAGGTTTGTGTTTTGTTTACTGCATTACAATTCGATTAATGAGTAATTAAATTTTACATTCGCAGTAAATCAATGTGATATGTCATTTGAAATAGAAGGTAAACTCATTTTTGTAGGCGATGAAGCCCAAAAAACACCCACTTTTAAGGTAAGGGAATTTGTGATTGAAGAATCGAAAGATTTGAATGGTAGGCTGTTATTGAACTACGTAAAGTTTCAATGCTCCAACGATAGAACAGCCATAGTAACCAAAGCTAAATTAGGCGATACTGTAAAAGTAAGTTTCAATATTCGCGGAACTAAGTACAATAAAAACGGGATGGATAACTACATTACTAATTTAGATGCTTGGCGTTTAGAACTAGTAAGTATGAGCACACAAAACGGTACACCCGCTGCTATGCCAGAACCTGCTAATTTTCCGCCACCACCCGTAGACTTTGAGGACGACGGATTACCATTTTAATCTACCACTGCCTTTTTTGTAAGATAAATACTTACCCATTATGGCTATTTGCACCATTCACATAAAATGCACGCCACAGGAGGCCGCCACACCGCCGCTGCTGGAAGCTTTATTGGCCGCGGAAGCCAATGAACCTGTGCAAAACTTAACGGGATACCATATTACTAAACAAAGTATTGATGCCCGTAGCAAAGCACAAGTATGGATAAACCTTACAGCGCTAGCTTTTTTTAATGAACCTGCCACACCACTTCCTAGGCAAACCTACACGTTTAAGCAAGTACATAATGCCAAACATACCGTGCACATTATTGGTGCGGGCCCAGCAGGCTTATTTGCTGCTTTGCAATGTTTGGAACTAGGTATAAAACCCATTGTAATAGAGCGTGGAAAAGATGTACGTAGTAGGCGACGCGATTTGGCCCTACTAAGTAAGGAAGGTGTAGTAAACGCTGAAAGTAACTACTGTTTTGGCGAAGGCGGAGCCGGCACTTACAGCGACGGGAAATTGTACACCCGAAGCAATAAACGTGGCAACCTACAACGAATTTTAGAACTCTTTGTACAGTTTGGCGCCCAAGAAACCATTTTGTACCAAAGTCACCCACACATAGGCACCAACAAATTACCGCACATAATTGTGGCTATGCGGGAATGTATACTCGCTTGCGGTGGTGAAATTAAGTTTGAAGAAAAGTTAATAGACATCAAATTTTCCGCCACAGGCGTACAAGAAATTACAACCAGCAAAGGGCAATATAGCTGCCAACATTTAGTATTAGCTACTGGCCACAGCGCCAGAGATATTTTTGAATTGTTATATACGAAAAATATAGCCATTGAGGCAAAAGACTTTGCCCTTGGTGTACGCATAGAGCACCAGCAGAGTGTAATAGATGCTATTCAATACAACGCGGTAGACCGTGGGCCGTATTTACCACCCGCCAGCTATAGCCTAGTAGAGCAAGCCAATGGGCATGGTGTGTTTAGTTTTTGTATGTGCCCGGGTGGAATTATTGCCCCCGCTAGTACACAGCCCGGCGAGGTAGTGGTAAATGGCTGGAGCCCTAGCAAACGCAATAATGCCTTTAGCAATAGTGGTATGGTGGTAACCGTAAACCAGCACGAAGCCTACCAATTTTTAAAGAAACAAACCACTGAACCTTTACAGGAAAATCATCCATTAAATCTGTTGCGATTTCAGCAGTGGGTGGAGCAGCGATGCTATACAGCGGGTGGCGGTAATAGCGTAGCGCCTGCACAACGCTTGGTCGACTTTTGTAGCAATAAAACCAGCAGTACGCTGCCCGATTGTAGCTATAACCCAGGGTTAGCCAGCCAGCCTGTACAGGAAATATTACCAGCGTTTGTAGCAAAAACACTACAGCAAGGTTTTCAGCTATTTGGTAAAAAATTATATAACAGAAAATTACATACAGGCTACTACACCAATGAAGCTGTACTAGTAGCCACGGAAAGTAGAACATCCTCTCCGGTACGTATTCCTAGAAATGCGGACACGCTGGAACACACACAACTGAAAGGGCTATACCCCTGCGGCGAAGGTGCCGGATACGCTGGTGGTATAGTAAGTGCAGGTATGGATGGAGAACGAGTGATAAAAGCAATTGCAGAAAAATTACAAATCATATAACTATGCCGGAACAAAAAAATGTGAGAGTACGTTTTGCACCATCGCCTACTGGCGGACTTCATTTAGGGGGTGTACGTACCGCGTTATTCAATTATTTGTTTGCCAAAAAACACGGTGGAAAATTTATACTAAGAATAGAAGATACCGACCAAACAAGGTTTGTACCAGGAGCCGAAGAGTATATTTTCAAAACGCTGGCTTGGTGTGGCATACAGCCAGATGAGAGTGTGCAACACGGAGGCGACTTTGCCCCGTATAGGCAAAGTGAACGCAAGGCAAGCTATGCTCAATATGCGGAAAAATTAATAGCCATGGGTAAGGCCTATTACGCTTTTGATACGGCGGAAGAGCTAGAAGAAAAACGCAAACAGATTCCGAATTTTCAATATAGCAGTGCCACCCGTTTACAGCTAAAAAATTCACTGACACTTCCTGCGGATGAAGTGCAAAAATTGCTGGCAAACGGCACACCTTATGTAATTAGAATATTACTAGAACCTAATGAGGATATACAGTTTACCGATTTAATACGTGGCGAAGTACACTTTAATACATCTACCCTAGATGATAAGGTATTACTAAAAGCCGATGGTATGCCTACCTATCATTTAGCCGTGGTGGTAGATGATTTTGCTATGCAAATTTCCCATGCTTTTCGTGGCGAGGAATGGCTACCAAGTGCCCCTGTACACATACTATTGTGGAAATACCTTTTTGGCTTAGAAGCCATGCCACAGTGGGCCCACTTACCCCTAATTTTAAAACCCGATGGAAATGGCAAACTAAGTAAACGAGATGGTGAAAGACTAGGTTTTCCTGTGTTTGCTATGGACTGGACCGACCCTAAAACTAATGAAACCATTACGGGTTTTAAGGAACGTGGCTTTTTACCACAAGCATTTGTAAACATGCTAGCACTTTTAGGCTGGAACGATGGTACGGGAACCGAGATTTTTTCACTACCAGAACTGTGCGAAAAATTTAGCATAGAACGAGTAACCAAAAGCGGAGCAAAATTTGATTACGAAAAAGCAAAGTGGTTTAACGCCGCCTACATACAAAAAACTCCCGCCGAGATATTGACCATACCCATAGCAGATGCTGTAGCTGCAGCCTACCCCAATGCAACGTATAGCGACTTTTTGAAAGCAATTAATTTAGTGAAAGATAGGTGTGCCCTATTACCTGAATTTATAGAACAAACCGCTTACTTATTTGCGGCACCCAAAAAAATAGAAATAGCAACCATTCAAGAAAAGTGGACAACGGAGAAGAATACTTTTTTTGAACAATGGACAGATTTTTTAGCTAGTACCAATGCTATAGATGCAGCCAATTTGGAAACGGCTTTTAAAACTTTAGCGGCAGAAAACAACTTGAAAATTGGTGAAGTAATGTTGCCTTTTCGTATTATGCTGGTAGGTGGTAAATTTGGCATTGCCGTATTTGATATTGCATCTTTTATAGGAGTGGAAGAAACAATTGCTAGAATTCGGTTTACTTTACAACAGCTTGCGTAATTATGGAACAAAAAAATACACGCCCAGTAAGGGTTTTAGTGGCTAAGGTAGGACTAGATGGGCACGACCGTGGTGCCAAAGTAATTGCTACCGCCCTGCGAGATGCTGGTATGGAAGTAATTTATACTGGCTTACGGCAAACACCTGAAATGGTGGTAAACGCTGCCCTGCAGGAAGATGTGGATGCCATAGGAGTAAGTATTTTAAGCGGTGCACACATGACGGTTTTTCCTAAAATAATGGCTTTAATGAAGGAAAAAGATATGACGGATGTGTTACTTACCGGCGGTGGAATAATACCAGAAGAAGATATGCAAACCCTAAGAAATTTAGGCGTAGGCAATTTATTTCCTCCGGGCACTACTACCCAAACCATTGCAGATTACATTAAAAATTGGGTGAAAGAAAATAGAAATTTCTAAGGCAGATTATTAGATTTCATTAAAGGAGTAAGCCGGATACAGTTTTCTCCTTTTTTTGTACACTTACTTTCGCCGAAATGGGTTTAGAATAGCTAATTGAACCTTATTTTATATCTAATAATAATGAGTAAATTTGGCGGGTTATGACATATCAAGTAAATAAATTGAACCCGAAGGCTGATAAGCTATTGCACACCTTGGCTTACTTGAATCTTATCTCAATCTCACAACAGTCCGATGAAGATGAATTTCTGAAGGTGGTGAAGCAACTTCGGAAAAAAGCATCGGCAAAGGTTCCTACAATGGAAGAAATTACGGCGGAGGTAGAAAAAGTGAGAACAAAACGGTTTAAAAATGAGGTTAGAACATAAACTAATTATCGACACCAACCTCTGGATTAGCTTTCTACTGTACTAGGTTATTTTGGATGAAAAAAAGGGAATTGCCATAACACAAAACATCAACTACTTTCATAAACTTATTGCTATTCAAAACCACCCAAAATTTCCTCCCTCACCTTTTTGGTAAGTTTTTCGAAAACCAATTGATAGGCCCGACCCAAATATTGCCGCCACTCTGCCGCAGTGAGTGCATTTGGTAAGGAAATTTTTACCCACTGATTTCGTTTGAAATACGGTGCTTGGAATACCCCATCTCGTTCGGTGAGTTCATAAAAATCTTCTTCGGTTACCTTCATGGAAAAAGCAAAATCTTCTACCAAACTACGTACCGCAAATATTTTTCCACCTATTAAGAAACACTCGTTTACCTCCCATTTCACCTCCTGTGTTACACTAGGCAATTGCTGAATGATGGCGGCTATTTTATCGGTAGCGTACATGGGTTATTGGCCAAATTTACTACCTACCCATGCTAGTATAATCCTTGCTTCCTCATCGGTAACGGGGCAAACACTTAATCGCCCTTGTTTTACCAATGCCATTCCACTTAATATAGGATGTGCTTTAATTTCGGCTAGCGTAATGGTTTTTTTAAATTTCTCTACAGGTTTTACATCTACCACTACCCACGCTGTTTCATCGGTGGTTGGGTCTTGATAAGCCTCTTTTACAATCTCAGCTAAACCCACTATTTCTAAACCTTCATTGCTATGGTACCAAAACGCTAAATCGCCTTTTTTCATGGCTTTTAGGTTGTTTCGGGCTTGGTAATTTCTTACCCCATCCCAAAAGGTTTTCTTGTCTTTCTCAAATTGGCTCCAGCTATATTTGAAAGGCTCGCTTTTCATTAACCAAAACTGCATATGAAAAATTTTTTGATGGTAAAAGTACATGAAAAAAGCCCCAATAAAGGGGCTTTTGTAGCGAGGAGCAGACTTGAACTGCCGACCTTCGGGTTATGAATCCGATGCTCTAACCAGCTGAGCTACCTCGCCAGCATTTGTTTTGTTTACAAACGGGTGGCAAATATACAGCTACCAGCCTAATACGCCAACAGGTTTTTAATTTTTTCTACCAGCTTCTCCGGCGTTGGCAGCATGGCAGCTTCCAAGTGAACGTGTATGGGTATGGCGGGTAAGTTCAATGCTCCCATAGCTTGTACCGGAGCATCTAAAAAGCTAAAACATTGCTCCTGAATTCTAAATGCCAGTGCTTGTGCAAAGGAGTTATTGACTGCCTCCTCGGTAAGTACCAACACTTTGCCGTGTAGTTTTGCTCTTTCAAAAATAAATTCTTCGTCTAGCGGGTATAGTGTACGTAGGTCGATAATTTCGATTGTATTTTGCAATTGTTTAGCTGCTGCCTTTGCCCAATATACACCCATTCCATAGGTAATTACACAAACTGTTTGACCGGTGGCAAATGCAGTTTCGTCGGCCTTTTGTACCAAATTAGCTTTACCTAGTGGCAGCATATAATCGGCCGCTGGCAACACTGCTTTTGCCTCATCGGTACCGGGCACTTTACTCCAATACAAGCCTTTATGCTCCAGCATTACCACAGGGTTTGGGTCGTAATAAGCGGCCTTCATTAAACCGAACATGTCTGCCGCATTGCTAGGATATACTACTTTAATACCCTTGATGCTTAGTAAAGTAGTTTCTACACTTCCGCTGTGGTAGGGACCGCCACCGCCATACGCACCCGTAGGTACCCGTAAAACCATACTTACTGGAAATTTGCCATTACTTAGGTAACAGCTTTTACTAATTTCAGTAACCAACTGGTTAAATCCTGGATAAATATAATCGGCAAATTGCACCTCCACTATGGGCCTTAAACCTAGGGCACTCATTCCCACTGTACTTCCTACAATATAGGCTTCTTGTATGGCCGTGTTAAACACTCGGGCATCACCAAATTTATCGCCTAAGGTGGCCGCTTCTCTAAAAACACCGCCTAAGCGTTTCCCTACATCTTGCCCGTACAGCAAGGCTTCAGGGTGCTGCTGCATAATTTGTTCTATGGCTAATAAAGCAGCATCTACCATCAACGTTTTTTCGCCATTGGCAGGCACTCTTGTACCCGTTTCTTGCGTTACTGCAGTAGGTGCAAAAACATGATGTTCTACCGTATTGGGCAGTGGATTCGGTTGTTGCTGTGCCAGCTCAAAATCGTTGGCCACCGCCGCTTTAGCTTCGGTTATAAAACCTTGTAGCAATGTTTCCGAGTAACCATTTTGTAATAAATAGCTGTGTAAAAAAACAAACGGGTCGCGGTGGGCATGCGTACGTAAATCATCTTCCGTACGATAAAATTCTTTTCTCACACCGCTGGTATGGTGACCAAGCAATGGTACTGTAGCCCTTACTACCAAAGGCTTACGCTGGGTACGCACATAGCTAAAAGCTTGCTGCATAACTTGCGTACTGGCTAAAAAATCGCTACCGTCTACTTCCATCACCGCCATACCTTTAAAACCTGCGGCATATTCCGCGGCATTCATGGCACGGGCTTCCGCTGCGGTAACACTTATGCCCCAATCATTATCCTGCACCAAATAAATAATAGGTAATTGCTTCAATACGGCAAATTGCCAAGCCTCAGCCACCTCACCTTCCGTAACACTATTATCGCCTAAACTGCACACCACCACAGGGTTTGCAGCATGCGGCCAAGGATTTTTTACATCATTATTATTAGCAATATATTCCACCGCTTGTGCCACGCCCGTAGTAGGTATGGCCTGCATACCAGTGGCACTACTTTGGTGTATAATGGTAGGCTTTACGCCATCGGTTTTAAAACTTGGGTGACTGTAATACGTGCGGCCACCGCTAAACTCATCGGTACCTTTGGCCAATAATTGACACATCAATTGAAACGGCGTAAAACCAAGGCCTAACAACAAACTTTCGTCGCGGTAATATGGACTAACATAATCGAAATGCTGTAATTGAAATGCGGTGGCTAATTGAATCGCTTCATGCCCTTTGCTAGTACTGTGTACATAGGTGCAAATATTGCGGTTGGCCTCATATATATCCGCCATGGCACGGGCTGTGCACATAAGCTTGTAGGCCTTTAAAACCTGCTGCTGCTGTTCCATGCCGCAAATATCGGTGCTGGCTGCTAAATACTAACGCTTGTTATTTAATTTCCAATCGAAAAGCTTTTTCTTGCTCCAAATAGCCTTCTAAAACATCGCCTACCACTACTTCACCCACACCAGCTGGTGTGCCTGTAAAAATTAAATCGCCTATATTGATAGAGAAATACTGGGTAATATTTTCTACTAGTTCATTAAAATGAAATATCATATCAGATGAATGACCGGCCTGCCGGGTCTCGCCATTTACATCTAATTGAAAATCGATACCATTCTTCGCCATATCTGGCGTAAAATCGAACCAAGAACCTATCACGGCGGAGCTATCCCAAGCTTTTGCTTTTTCCCAGGGTAAGCCCTTCTTCTTCAATTCATTTTGAATATCTCTGGCCGTAAAATCTAGTCCTACAGTAATGGCGTTGTAATATTTATGAGCATGCCGCTGCGGCACATAGCGGCCATTTTTGGCTACTCGCAATACCAGTTCAGCTTCGTAATGTAGTTCGTTGGTAAACTCGGGGTAATAAAAAGGTACCCCGGCTTGCAATAATGCACTTTTGGGTTTTAAAAACACCACGGGCTCGGTAGGCACTTCGTTGTTTAACTCTTTTGCGTGGTCAACATAATTTCGACCTATACAGAAGATTTTCATAGCGTTGGTTTTTACATTTCAGGGGGTAATTCGCTTGTCAACGGTTCAATATAGGAAATTTACCCAAAACGGGAATTTATTTTTTCTGATTGAACAAATTCATGGTTTTTTCCAAGCCTATATGTAGAAAACTTTCTAAAATTTCAATGCTGGTGTTTATTTTTTGGTCTACAACTGGTTGCTCCGCAGCTGTAAATTTTCCCAAAACAAAAGGAACTTGCTGACCTTTGGGAAAATTACTTCCAATGCCAAAACGTAATTTAGGGTATGCTTGCGTACCAATGGTTAACTGAATATCCTTCAAGCCATTATGGCCTGCATCGCTTCCAGTACCTCGCAAGCGAAGGGTTTCAATGGGTAAAGCCAAATCATCTACCACGGTTACGGTGTTTTCAATGGCAATCTTTTCTTTATCTAACCAATATTTATAGGCCTTTCCGCTCAGGTTCATATAAGTGGTAGGTTTTACCAGCAAAACTTGTTTGCCTTTTACCGACACTTGTGCTACGTCGGCCAACCTATCTACCCTAAAAATTCCGCCGTGCTTATGGGCAAAAGCGGTAACCACATCGAACCCAATATTATGCCGGGTATGTGCATACTCCGCCCCAATATTGCCCAACCCTACAAACATAAACTTTGCCATATCAATGTTTATTTATGAAAAAGCCCCGCAATGCAGGGCTCTAACAGTATCAAAATTTGCTATTACTATTTTTTCTTAGCGTCTTTTGCTTGCTCAGCCTCGGCTTGTTTTAACTGACGAGTCATTACTACTGATGCAATTGGAATACGTGGAGAGTTCATAATTTCCATATTAGGAGCTTTGATATCTTCCACACGTAAGTTTCCGTTAAGCTCTAAATTGGTAATATCTACCTCAATAAACTCTTTCAATTCAGCGGGTACGCATTTTACTTTTACCGCTTTCATTTTAATTACCAATTTACCACCAGCTTTAACACCTACTGATGTACCTACAAATTTAATTGGCAAATCGGCTACTACTTTTTTACCTTCTACTAGTTCTAGTAAATCTACGTGGCTTAACTCATCGCTTACTTTGTTGAACTGCAAATCTTTCAAAATGCAAGTGTGCTTGTTTCCGCCCACGGTAACTTCTGCTAGCTGAAACTCGCTAGTGTATACCAATGGTTTGAATTGCTTAGCCGATGCGTAAAAGTTTACCTCTCCTGCACCACCATAAATTACAGCAGGCACGTTTTCCTGAGAGCGTATTTGGCGGGTGGCTTTTTTGCCAAATTCGGTCCTCAAGTGACCCTCGATTGTAACTGTTTTCATTGTTTATATTTAAAATTAAAAAACTCCTTATCTGCCTCTTAACTGTGAGTGTACAAATAAACTTGTGATACTCTTGTTTTCGGCCGCGTTTCGAATGGCTATCGAAAATAAATCCGCCACGCTTAACACCTTTATTTTAGTGCAACTAGCTTTATCGCCTAGTGGTATTGTATCGCAAACCACCAATTCCTCTAGTACACTATTTTCAATGTTCTCTACTGCTTTACCACTCAGTACAGGGTGTGTACACAACGCTCTTACGCTGGTAGCCCCCTTTTCCTTTAGTAAACCTGCGGCTTTCGCCAAGGTTCCACCGGTATCGCATATATCATCTATCAGCACTATATCCTTCCCTACTACATCACCTATCACCACCATGCTGGCTATCTCATTGGCACGCTTTCTATGCTTATCACATATAACCATATCGGCTCCAAAATAGCTGGCTACTTCCCTTACACGGTTGGTACTTCCCACGTCGGGGGCCGCAAAAGTAAGGTTTTTGAGCTTAAGTTGCTGTATATATGGTATAAAAATGGCTGAACTGTCGAGGTGATCTACGGGTATATCAAAAAATGCTTGTATCTGCGGAGCATGTAAATCCATCGTAATTACGCGGTTGGCGCCTGCTGCTTCTAATAAAGTGGCTACTAATTTAGAACCTACTGCCACCCTAGGCTTATCTTTTCTATCCTGCCTAGCAAAACCGTAGTACGGCACTACTGCAATTATTTTATAGGCACTGGCCCTTTTGGCAGCATCTATCATTAGCAGTAATTCCATTAGGTTTTCCATGGGAGCAAAAGTGCTCTGTATTAAAAAAACATAATCGCCCCGAATACTCTCCATAAAAATGGGTTGTATCTCTCCGTCGCTAAACTTTTGTATGGTTACCTTACCCAAGGTTACGCCATATTTCTGGGCTATTTTTTCGGCTAAATGCTTGCTTCCGGTACCTGAGAAAATTTTGATTGAAGGACTCATAAACGGTGAAATGAGTTGCGAAGATAAAAACCTGCGTTATTCATGTGAAAAAATTATGGTGTTACACGTATCTTTCTCCCACAAAACGCAGCTATGGGAATACTAAATGAATGGCAGGAAAGCGATAAACCTAGGGAAAAATTAATGCAGCATGGCGCCAAAACCCTTTCTACACCAGAGTTAATAGCTATTTTAATGGGTACCGGTACGGTAAATACTAGTGTGGTAGAACTCTCGCAACAATTAATGAAATTAAATAACCACAGCGTACGATTGCTAGCCAGCAAAACGGTATTGGATATTTTAGGATTAAAAATAAAAGGCATCGGTCCGGCCAAAGCGGTAAGTATTGTGGCTGCGTTAGAACTTGGCCGCCGCTACGAAGCAGAAAAACTAAACCTGACGAGTTTTAAAACCGCCAACGAATTGGGTGCTTACCTACAAAACAAATATGCTCACCACGCCACAGAACAATTTGTGGTATTGTACATGAACAATGCCCATAAAATTTTACATGAAGAAGTGGTAACTCAAGGCGGCATCAATAGCACCGTAGCGGATGTAAGAATTATTCTAAAACTTGCTTTGCAATTCAATGCAGTGGCACTGGTAGTATGCCATAACCACCCCAGTGGAAGTTTACGCCCTAGCGACGCCGATAAACAACTTACCAGTAAACTTAAAAGCGCCGCAAAGCTGATGGAGATTACACTACTAGATCATATCATAGTTAGCCCCACCGGCTTTTTCAGCTTTGCCGATGAGGGTATTCTATAAAATACTCATCTAATACACCCTACCAGGATATACTTTTAAAGCTTCTTCTAAGCAATCCATGGCTTTTTCTAAATCGCTAATATTCAGAACATAGGCCAACCTCACTTCCTGTTTGCCTAAGCCAGCAGTACCATAAAAACCAGTGGCGGGCGCCAACATAACGGTTTGATCTTGATAAGAAAACTTCTCTAGTAACCACTGACAAAAATCATCGGAATTATCGATAGGCAATTTTGCAATGGCATAAAAAGCACCGCCCGGGTTAGGACAAAAAACGCCTGCCATAGCATTTAACCTAGCCACCAAGGCATTTCTACGAGCTAAATATTCGGCTTTGGGACCCTCAAAATAATGTTCATCTAAATCTACCGCAGCCTCTGCCGCTATTTGGGCAAAACTGGGCGGACTTAACCTAGCCTGTGCAAATTTCGTGGCAGCATTGTAAACCTCTTTGTTTTTGGTTACAAAAGCCCCAAGCCTTGCACCGCAAGCACTGTAGCGTTTGCTCACAGTATCCATCACTATTACATGCTCCTCTATATCGGTTAATTGCAAAGCACTAAAGTGGTTTCCTGTGTAGCAAAATTCCCGGTAAGCCTCATCGGAAAACAGATACAAATTATATTTTTTCACCAAGGCTTGTAGTAGCAATAATTCCTCCTTACTGTACAAATACCCCGTGGGATTGTTAGGATTGCAGATAACAATAGCTTTGGTTTTTGCAGTAATTTTTTGTTCAAAAGCTTCAATGGATGGTAAGGCAAAACCATTTTCGATGGTAGAAGTAATGGGAACCACCGTTACCCCCGCCGCCACCGCAAAACCATTGTAGTTGGCATAAAAAGGCTCCGGTATTATCACCTCATCGCCAGCATCTAAACAAGCCATAAAGCCAAACTGTATAGCTTCTGAACCACCGGTAGTAACGATTATTTCGTTGGCGGTAACATGAATATCCAACTTTTGGTAATAGCCCACCAGTTTTTTACGGTAGCTTTCGTTACCCGCACTATGGCTATATTCCAGCACTTTAATATCGGCGTTGCGTACTGCATCCATCATAGGTTTGGGTGTTTCTATATCGGGCTGGCCAATGTTTAAATGGTATACATGTACACCGTTTTTCTTAGCGGCCTCCGCATAAGGAACTAATTTACGTATGGGCGATGCGGGCATTTGCGTACCCCGCTTACTAATGGTTAAAGTACTCATGGCACAAAAGTAAATGTATTACTAGGTAAGGGCAAAAACAAAGCATAAAAAAAGTCTGCCAAAATGTACTGGCAGACTTTCCTTTGCTATGCAAAAATGTACTTCTACTTCCCTACTACCTCACCTTCAATGGTCAATACCACTGGTACGGGGTTATTGGCAAATTTTACTGTTACTCTTTTGGTAAAAGCACCCGCGGCGGCGGCGTTAAAAGTGGCTTTAATAGTTCCGGTTTTGCCTTTGCCTACGGCAGCTTTGGTCCACTCGGGCGATGTGCATCCGCACTCTGCGGTGGCTGTTTCTACTATTAGTGGCTTAGCGCCGGTGTTGGTGTAGGTAAACACTACAGAGGCAGGAACACCTTGTTTTATTTTACCAAAACTGTGCTTTTCCTTATCAAACTTAATGTTGGCTTGGCTAAACAATTGTGTGCCTACAAAAAGTGCTAAAACTGTTACAAAAATCTTCATGTTATTATTTTAAAATTTAGAGGCTGCTCCAGCAGGTGCAGCATTCGCTGGTACTTCGAAGGTTTCACCAAAAAAACGAATCAATTTGGTTAATCCATTGCTAAAATAAATAGTGGCATTTTTTTCAAAAACACCTTTAGTAGCACCGTTAAAACCCAATTCTACCTTAAAGGTTTGGCCTGGAGCATAAGGCCCTAATTCGTATTTAGGCGTGGTACAGCCACAACCTACTTGCACACGCTCTATCCTAACGCTATCCTTACCTATATTTTTCAATTGTACCTCAAAACTTACGGCTTTATTGTACTCAATTTTGCCAAAATTGTAATTGTCGTTTTTAAACTCGATTAACTTATCAATATCCGTTTCTTGTGCCTGGGCAAAACCTACTAAACCCAACACTGTAATAATGGTAAATAACAGCTTTTTCATAATGAACTAATTTTGAAAGGTGAAAATAATACGTTTTTTCATTCTGTACCACAACCATGCCAATTTGAGTGAAAATAAAAAAACAAACGGCTGTTAGTAATTAGTACGCTTCAAAACCCAATACTTGTATTTTTGTGGCATGAGCACAGAAAATTTTGAGCAAGCCACAGAAGCTGCTATGCTTAGCTTCGATGGTTTTAAAAATACGGTTTTAGCCGATTATGCTTTGGCTGTACGTAGCCGTGAAATAAGTTTAACCGGCCGAAGGGAAGTATTAACTGGCAAGGCCAAATTTGGGATTTTTGGCGATGGAAAGGAAGTGGCTCAGATAGCCATGGCCAAATTTTTTGAACCCGGCGATTTTAGAAGTGGCTATTACCGCGACCAAACGTTTATGTTTGCCACTGGCACCGCTACACCGCAGCAATTTTTTGCTCAATTATACGCCGATGCCAATGTACAAAACGAGCCATTTAGCGCCGGCCGATTAATGAATGGGCATTATAGTAGTAAACTGATAGATGAGGACGGAAACTGGCTACCATTGGCACAGCTAAAAAATATATCATCCGATATTTCACCCACAGCAGGCCAAATGCCCAGAGGTTTAGGTTTAGCCTTTGCCAGCAAGGCTTTTAGAAATATTCCTGCGTTAAAAAACCTATCGCATTTATCGAACAATGGAAACGAAGTTTGTTTTGTAACCATCGGCGATGCTAGTACTAGTGAAGGCCATTTTTGGGAAACAATTAATGCCGCCGGTGTACTACAAGTACCGATGGCCGTTTTTGTGTACGACGATGGCTATGGCATTAGTGTACCTAAGGAATACCAAACCACCAAAGGCTCCATAAGCACACTGTTAAAAGGCTTTCAGCAGCATGGCCACAGCAACGGACTAGATATTTACAAAGTAAAAGGTTGGGATTACGCCGGTATGTGTGAGCTATTTGAAACAGCTATTCAAAAAATACGCACCACCCATATTCCAGCTGTTTTTCATATTGAGGAAGTAACGCAACCGCAAGGGCACTCTACTTCTGGCAGTCATGAACGCTATAAAACACAAGACCGATTAGAATGGGAGAAAAATTGGGATTGTATTAAAAAAATGCGGGAATGGATTATAGAAAACGGAATAGCCACCGCAGAGGAATTGGTACAGATAGAAATAGAGGAAAAAACTGCGGTAAAAACAGTACGCCAGCAGGCATGGCAAAACTATATAGTACCTATACAGCAATGGGTAACACGAGTATGCAACGAACTAAGCGGGGTGACGGTTTCGAATATGGATGACTATGCAGCTTTACAAAAAATTACAACAGATTTAGCTGCCATTAAGGAACCAATTTTAAAAGATATAGCCAAGGCTTTAGCCAAAGCCAGTTATTTATTAGGCAAATCGCCTTCCGCCGAAACCATAGCTCAACTACAAAAGGAGTTACTAGCTGAGGGTGCCGAAAAGTATAACAGTCATTTATACTTTCAGGGAGCAAAATCGGCCCTACAAGTAGCCGAGGTGAAGGCGAGTTATAACAACGATGCCGCTACCGTAAATGGCTATGAAGTATTGAATGCCTATTTTGATCAACTGTTTGCCAACAACGATAACGTTTTGGCCTTTGGTGAAGATGTAGGCCATATAGGTGATGTAAACCAAGGATTTAGCGGCTTGCAAGAAAAATACGGAAAGGACAGAATATTTGACACCGGTATACGGGAACTTACCATCGCCGGGCAAGGCATTGGTTTAGCCCTACGAGGTTTACGCCCAATAGCTGAGATTCAATATTTAGATTATTTGCTATATGCACTACAGCCATTGAGCGATGATGTGGCTACTTTGCAATACCGCACCAAAGGGCAGCAGGCTTGTCCACTCATTATCCGTACCCGTGGCCATCGCTTAGAGGGTGTCTGGCATAGCGGAAGCCCGATGGGCATGATTTTACATTCCGTACGTGGCATGCATGTATGTGTACCGCGTAATATGACACAGGCAGCGGGAATGTACAACACACTACTAAAGGGAATAGACCCAGCTATAGTGATAGAATGCTTAAATGGCTACCGATTGAAAGAAGCCATGCCTACCAATTTGGCCGAGTTTACCGTGCCATTAGGCGTGCCAGAAATACTAAAAACGGGTAATGATGTAACCATAGTAAGTTATGGTAGCACTTTACGAATAGTGCAGGAAGCTGCCGAACTAGCGGAGCAGTTAGGTATTAGTTGTGAAGTGATAGATGTACAAACCTTGTTACCTTTTGATGTAAATCACAGCATAGTAACATCCATTAAAAAAACAAATAATTTATTAATTGTGGATGAAGATGTTCCCGGTGGTGCAGCGGCTTATATGTTTAATGAAATTATTGAAAAACAAGGTGCTTACCGCTGGTTAGATGCTGCCCCAAAAACCTTGACGGCAAAGGCACACAGACCGGCCTATGGTACTGATGGCGACTACTTTAGCAAGCCGAATGTGGAGGAAATAATCAGTACCTTACAACAGCTAATGGCAGAATAATAGATTTATGTAATTAGAATGTAAAAACGGCAGCCACATCCGTAGCTGCCGTTTTTTTATAGTGACAGGCCAAAAAGAAGAACTCATAAGTGGCTATTACACCGAGGTAAAATACCCAGACGGGTAGTTTACTTCACATAAACACAATCCCTGTGGAGGTGCCGAAAAATCGGCCAACGCACAATTTTTCGCTTCAAAAACTTGGGCAAATTCCGTGAGTGTCATTTGCTGTTTCCCCACCCTTAACATCGTGGCTACTAAAGCCCTTACCATACCACGTAAAAAACGATTGCCTTGCACATGGTACACCCAAACATGGGGTTCTCGCTGTATCCATTCGCTTCGGTACAGTGTGCACTCGTAGGTAAATACTTGTACGTTGCGTTTGCAAAAACTTTCAAAGTTGGTTTGTGTTTGCACAAAGGCCGCTGCAGTTTGCATTAAAGTCCAATCAATTCCCACCGGAATAAAAAAAGCACTATCGGTTAAAAATGGATTTTTTAACTGGGTAATGGTGTATTCGTATCGTCTATTCACAGCATCAAATCGGCTATGCTTTTCGGCTGTTACTGGTGTCACTGATTTTATTACTATATCATTCGGTAATACTGCATTGGCTTGATAAATATGCTTTTCCGTAATAGTAAACGGAGTGACAACATGAAAATAATTTTGCTTGGCATGTACGCCGGCATCGGTACGAGACGAACCGGTAAAGTTAAAACTTGTTCTACACACCATTTCCAGTGCCTTTTCTATCTCGCCTTGTACGGTAGCAGCGTTCAATTGCTTTTGAAAACCGCTGTATTTGCTGCCCTTGTAAGCTACTTCAATAAAATAATTGGTTTCCATTATTTACCGCGTAATAAGCTATCGAACTTTGATTTGTAAGTATCGTCTAGCAATTGTGTTTTTAGTACGTTATAATTTTCTACATCTTGTACAAAAGAGATAGCCATGGCAAAAAATTGATACCTACCATCATCGCTTAAAAACATATTTCCCAATAGGCCAATTTGTGCAGTAGTGTAGCATTTTTGCACCATTTGCTTGCGAGCAATTTCGGTCATTTCTTTTTCAATTCCGTTGGCCACAATTCGTTTTCTTAACCGTTGAAAATCGGCATCACTAGCCTTTTCAGCACAATTATTTACCCGCTGAACGGTAATGGCGGTAGGTGTTTCGGCTACTTTTTGTGCATTGAAAAATGGATTAGCCACAGCAGCTTTAGTTGTATCGGCCACGGGAACTACAGCTTTAACTTTTGGCTGGGCTAGCGTATCTACCAACGGTGCCTGTGTAGCCACGGTGGTGGCCGTAAGTGTAGGTGTTTCTACCACGGGTGCCGCTGTATATTTTTTAGCAGTACTACTATGAGTTTTTACAGGTGTGCTTAGCTGCACTTGCACGGTATCCTTCAAAGCACCATTAAATGCTACAAACGTTAACTGGCGGTCGTTTCCATTGTACACATCGTTCGCCAATACTACGCCTTGGGTTGCAGGTTCTTGTTCGTCGGTGTCTGTAGTATCCTTTGAATTCGTAGCTGGCTCCACCACTTTCTCGGCCGCTTTAGCATTGGCGGCAGCTGTGCTAGGCTCAGGCTTTGTGGGTGCTTTAGCCACGGGCTTTGCCACGGCATCCTTACCTACTACTTCTGCCAACATATCAGCAAATTCATTGGTAGTTTCTTCCACTACAGGCTTGGCAGCTGGGGCAACCGTAGGCTTTGCTGGAGCGGCAATAGCATACAAACGCCAGGTATTATTGGCTTCTTTTTTTAATTGTAAACCCACCGGTTTTTGCTGTATAGGAATGGCAAATTTTTGTACCCCCGTCACATTTGAAATGGTGGAAAACAGTGTGTAAGTGCCCGGCTTTAAATTGGTTAACCAAACTTCACTTTTTGCATTACTTGGATATTTTTTACCGTTCATTTCAATAGTAAACGGCTGTTTTGGCTGCGTTTCTATATAGATATATGCTAGCTCTTGCGAAAATAAACCTTGACTCACCCAACAAAAACAACTTAAAAAAACCAACGCCAACTTACTCATAAATACGCTCCTATTTTACCAAAGGTAATTTTTGTAGTGAAACCATGCAAATACAGTGCCTACCAATGGTACATAGTTACTACCGCTAATACAAGGGCCTACCCCAACTTGCCAGCTATGATTATATTTACCACAAAATAAATTTCATGAAACAATTGCTTTTAGTAGCAGCCTTGGCAAGTTCCGCTACCTTACTTGCCCAGCACAACACGAAGTTGAGAGACGACTCGTGGAAAAAACATTACCGTGCCACACCAGAAAAAATAAACAATTTGGTTCATACCAAAATTGAAGCTTCGTTTGATTACGACAAACAATACTTGAATGGTAAAGTATGGCTTACTATCACCCCACAATTTGATGCAGTAGATAGCTTGCTTTTAGATGCCAAAGGAATGAATATTCACCAAGTAAATTTGGTAGCAGGCACAGTAACAAAGCCACTTAACTACAGCTACGATAGTAGTGTGATTAGAATAAAACTCAACAAAACCTACACCCGTACAGAAAAGTATACAGTGTATGTAGCGTATACCGCCAAACCAAACGAGTTAAAGGTTCAAGGCAGTTCCGCCATTACCGATGCTAAAGGATTGTACTTTATTAATCCTAAAGGCGAAGAAAAGGACAAACCTACACAAGTGTGGACACAGGGTGAGACTGAAGCCACAAGTGTTTGGTGCCCTACTATTGACCGACCCAATCAAAAAACTACACAAGAAACTATATTAACAGTCCCTGCAAAATATGTAACCTTATCGAACGGGGTATTGGTAAGCAGCAAACCCAACAAGGACGGTAGCCGTACCGACACATGGAAAATGGATTTACCCCATGCACCCTATTTATTTTTTATGGGTGTAGGCGACTATGCTGTGATAAAAGACAGTTACAAAGGCAAAGAAGTTAGTTATTATGTAGAGAAAGACTACGCTAACGTAGCCCGTAAAATATTTGGTGAAACGCCAGCCATGATGGCTTATTTCAGCAAGCTTACAGGTGTAGAATACCCTTGGAGCAAATACAGCCAAATGACTGCCAGAGATTATGTAAGTGGTGCCATGGAAAATACCACGGCTACCTTACACAGCGATGCTGCACAGCAAAATGCCCGCCAATTAGTAGATGCGAATGATTGGGAAGATGTAGTTTCTCATGAACTTTTTCACCACTGGTTTGGCGATTTAGTTACTGCAGAAAGCTGGAGCAACCTAACCGTAAATGAAAGCTTTGCCAATTACAGCGAATTACTGTGGAGAGAATTTAAGTATGGCAAAGAAAATGCTCATTTAAAAAATCATGAGGATATGCAAGGCTATTTAGGTAGCCGTAGCGAAGCCAAAGATTTAGTGCGTTTTTATTATAAGGATAAAGAAGATATGTTCGATGCCGTTAGCTATAATAAGGGCGGTAGAATTCTACACATGTTAAGAAACTATGTAGGCGACTCTGCATTTTTTGCATCCATCAATAATTACCTAACCACCAACAAATTCAAAGCAGGCGAAGCACACCATGTACGCTTAGCCTTTGAAGAGGTAACCGGTAAAGATTTAAACTGGTTTTTTAACCAATGGTACTTTGGTGCTGGCAATCCTAAATTGAACTTTACCTATGGCTACAATGCTGCGGCAAAAATGGCAACGATAAGTGTAAAGCAAACACAAACAGGCGACAAAGTATTTCAATTACCGCTAGCGGTAGATGTGTATGTGAACGGAACCAAAACCCGTCATAATGTATGGGTTACTAGCAAAACCGATAGTTTCAGCTTTCCTGCGGCCACAGAGCCCAATGCCATTTACGCAGATGCTGATAGAATTTTACTGGCAGAAATAGTAGAAAATCTTACTCCAGCACAGCAAGCATTTATGTACAAAAACGGTAATGCATTAGCTCGTCTAAATGCTGTAGAAGCCGCCGCGGAATTAGAAAATGGTGCTGAAATTTTAGCTGCTGCCATTACAGATAAAAATAATACCATCCGCAGAACTGCCTTGCAAACACTTGCGGGTTCACCGTTAACGGAAGCAGTAGAAAATACTGTGGTAAAAATAGCCAATACAGATGTCGACCGCCGTGTACGTGCTAGTGCTATTAAAGTATTAAAGGAAACGGGTAAAAAACAATACCAAGCTTTGTACGAAAAAGCGGTGTTGGATAGTAGTTATGCCGTAGCTGGTGCAGCCTTGCTAGCCTTAGCTGAGGTAGATGAAAAGAAAGCCCTAGAACTTTTACCTACATTGAAAAAAGATGCTAAAGGTGCACTTAACCAAGCCACACAGCGTTTGGATATTCTAACAAAAACCGATGCCGATTTTGACGAGGTTTTCAATGGTTTTACGAAAGCCAGTTTGCAGGATAAGTTTCAGAATGCACCCGTGTTTATTAGCTATTTAAACAATATTACTACCACGGCTAACTTTAAAAAAGCGGTGGATGCTGCTACAGCCTTTAATAAAATGGCCGGCAATTTTTCACCAGAATATGCCGATGCTATGAAAAAGGAAATGCGTAAAATAATAGGTAAAAAAGAAGCCGCTGCTCAAAACAGTGCTAACAAGGATGCCTTGCTTGAACAAGCTGCTTACTTAACGGAAAAATTGAAATAAGAACTAGTTATCTCCGTTACCAAAAAGCCATTATACCCCAGGGTGTAATGGCTTTTTTTATGGATAGAAAATATAGCTTCAATGCTACTTTCAGCGTACTGAATCAAGCCTTTTTACTTTGTAGAAAAATCAATCATCCATTCAAACCCAAACTTATCTCTTAGCATACCAAAATAAGAATTCCAGCCGCTATCGGTCATGGGCATTTCCACGGTTCCGCCCACGGCCAATGCATTAAATAACTGATTGGCCTATTCTATTGAGTGAGCGGTGATACAAATTTTACTGCGATTCTCTTGTTCGTTGTGCTTACCCAAAACCGCTGGCGTATCGCTACCCATCAGCAAACTATGGGTACCTATGGGTAAGGCAATATGCATTATTTTCTCTGCCTCTTCGGGCTGTATCATTTCTTCTGGAAACTGCATTTCTTTAAACCGCTTTACCGCTAAAAACTCGCCGCCAAAAACCGATTGATAAAACAAAAATGCTTCTTCGGCATTGCCATTGAAATGGATGTAGGGGTTGATTTGTGCCATCGTTTTTACTGTATTGAATCGTTAAAATGGGTTGCTCAAAGAAAAGGAAAAATAGATGTTATTCCTCTATACTAAGATAGTATGTCTGACAGTCTTTGGTTTGAAATTTTAGTGATGGTAATTTTTAAAATTGTTGTATAAATTTATACAAAAACTAATGGCAAAAAGTAAATCCTTTACGGTAAGCGGCCTTGAAATAGCTTTATTGGAGAAGAACAATTCCGACTTTCTATCATTAACAGACATTGCTCGTTATAAAGACACTGAACATACCGACTCAATCATTCAAAACTGGATGAGGAACAGAAATACGATTGAACTATTGGGATTTTGGGAAACAATTTATAACGCCGATTTTAAACCCCTCGAATTCGAGGGGTTTAGAAAACAAGCCGGACTAAATAGCTTTGTAATGACACCCAAAAAATGGATTGATACTACGAGCGCCATCGGAATTGTGTCAAAACCTGGCAGATATGGAGGTACGTTTGCTCATAAAGACATTGCCTTAGAATTTGCATCTTGGATTTCAATTGAATTTAAGTTGTACGTAATCAAAGAATTTCAAAGACTAAAAGAAGAAGAAAATAGTAAACTCAATTTAGAATGGAATTTGCAACGAACAATTTCAAAAATCAACTATCGAATCCACACAGATGCTATCAAAGAAAATTTAATTCCCCATCAAATTTCAAAGCTACAAGCAAGTAGTGTTTATGCAAACGAAGCCGATTTATTAAATGTTGCACTTTTTGGAATTACTGCTAAAGACTGGCGAGAACAAAATAAAGGAAGGAATGGTAACATTTGCGACTATGCAAGTTTAGAGCAGTTAGTAGTTCTCAGCAATTTAGAAAGTATCAATGCCTTATTGATCGAGAAAGGTCTAACACAATCTCAACGACTTTTGGAACTAAATAAAGTTGCTATCATTCAAATGAAATCCTTAATAAACAACTCATCAATTAAACTACTCAAATAACGTATTCGGTAAACTCAGCAGAGAATTTTTTGTAAGTTTCACTGAACGTATACTCCTCCACATTTGAACTACTATTTTACCGCCAATCTAGCTGGAAGCAATGCTTTTAGATTAACTGGCGTTTTCTAATTGCACTAGAGCCGTCGTATTTAACTTTGGTATTTTACTACATCAATGAGAATTCGAGAGTAAGTGCATCCATCAAATTTCTGAACATGAACACTTTTGAGTAGCATCTACGCGGACAATTGACTGGCAAGAAATTTTCAAACACCTTTTAGGAAGAGTAAATTGACTTTCAGAACCTTACCCGCAGAATGAAATCGCATACCTAGGTCAACACTACTTTTTTCATGGCTTCCATTACATTGAAAATAATCGGGCACCTACCGTAATGCATGAAAACGGTAAAAAAACGCTGTTGTAAATTGGGTACATCTAACGCCGGAAATTGCCTACAGCCGCTAAATCGAGTTTCATAAATTTTACAGGCATTGGTTTCCGCCTGCAAAAAATGACAAGGAATAGTATTTAACAGCATTTGACCACTACTACCCTTTTCCACAAACTGTTCTTCAAATACTGCCGTAGAAATACCCAATTGCTTCGCAGGTTCCAGTGTTTCATCGGGTTCCACATTAATCAATAAACTTTTACAACAGTTGCCGCAGGCCAAACAATCTATCTGCGGCGTAATCTCGGCTTCTAGTGTAAACATCAATGCATCTAGCTCCGCCGAATTCCATGTTTTGGCTTTAGCTACAAAAGCATCATTCTCCTGCTGGTTAGTAACCGACAGCTCATCAATAATTGTTAGTTGGGTTTGCAGCAGCACCGTACGAAGGTATTGGTTTCTATTTATCCACAAAAACCAGCAAGCCCGACAGATTAGTTACTTTGCCTTTTTAGGGGAACCTGTAATTTTGCAGGGCTTAAAAGCAAGTTATTTTCATGGCAGATCAAATTCAAATACCCGCTCAGTACGATGAAAGTAGTATACGCAGCCTAGACTGGAAGGAACATATAAGGCTAAGGCCAGGTATGTACATAGGTAAATTGGGCGATGGCAGTACGCCAGATGATGGTATTTATGTGCTGGTGAAAGAAGTGATGGATAACTGTATAGATGAGCACACCATGGGCCACGGTAAGCAAGTGGAACTTACCATAAAAGATAAGCAAGTAACCGTGAGGGATTTTGGTAGAGGAATACCCTTAGGCAAACTGGTAGATGTGGTGAGTAAAATAAATACCGGTGCTAAGTACGATAGCAAGGCTTTTCAGAAATCGGTAGGCTTAAACGGTGTGGGTACCAAAGCCGTAAACGCCCTTAGCAGCTACTTTAGTGTTCGAAGCATTAGAGATGGTAAAAGCAAAATGGCCGAATTTGAAAAGGGTAACCTAATAAAAGAGCATAAAGAAATAGCCACCACCGATGCCAACGGAACGGAAGTAATTTTTACGCCAGACGAATCGATTTTCAAAAACTTTCATTTTATACACGAGTATTTAGATAGCCAAATTTGGAACTATTGCTACCTAAATGCTGGTTTGCTTATTTACTTTAATGGCAAACGCTATGTAAGTAGAAATGGCTTGCTCGATTTATTGCAACGCAAAACCAATGAGGAAGAAATTAGGTACCCAATAGTGCACCTAAAAGGCAACGATGTAGAACTTGCCTTTACGCATAACAACGATTATGGGGAAGATTTATACAGCTTTGTAAACGGCCAATACACCACCCAAGGCGGTACTCACCAGCAGGCTTTTAGAGAAGCCTATGTAAAAACCATTCGAGATTTTTTTAAGAAAGATTATGAAGCGGCCGATATACGGGCTAGTATTTGTGCAGCCATCAGTGTACGGGTACAAGAACCTGTATTTGAAAGCCAAACCAAAACCAAGCTAGGCTCACTCATAGTATATGAAAACGGCCCAAGTGTAAAGAGCTTTGTACAGGAATTTTTGAGCAAAGAATTAGACAATTTTTTACATCGAAACCCATCCGTAGCCGACGCTATTAAAAAACGGATAGAACAAAGCGAACGAGAGCGGAAAGATTTGGCTGGTATTAAAAAATTGGCCAATGAAAGGGCCAAAAAAGCCAATCTACACAATAAGAAATTAAGAGACTGTCGCTTTCATTTTAACGATGAACCCACCGGAAAAGATAAAGAGGGCTGGTTAGAGAAAAAAGAAGGATCTACCATATTTATTACCGAGGGCGATAGTGCAAGCGGAAGTATCACCAAGGCCCGAAGCGTGGAAACACAAGCTGTGTTTAGCTTGCGTGGAAAGCCATTGAACTGTTTTGGACTTACCAAAAAAATAGTATACGAAAACGAAGAATTTAACCTACTACAACACGCCCTAAATATTGAAGAAGGCATAGAAGGCTTACGCTACAATAAAATAGTAATAGCTACCGATGCCGATGTGGATGGCATGCACATAAGGCTACTTATCATGACGTTTTTTCTTCAGTTTTTCCCCGATTTAATAAAGCGTGGTCATGTGTTTATATTAGAAACGCCGTTGTTTAGGGTGCGTAACAAACAAGAAACTATTTATTGCTACGATGAAACCGAAAAACAAGCAGCGGTAAAAAAATTGGGCAGCAAGCCAGAAATCACTCGTTTCAAGGGTTTGGGCGAAATTTCACCGAACGAATTTGAACGTTTTATTACCGAACCGGGCATGCGTTTACAACCCGTAATCTTGGAGCAAGGCGAACATATTCAGCATTTGCTAGAATATTTTATGGGCAAAAACACACAGGAACGCCAGGAGTTTATTATCAACAATCTTAGAATAGAATTAGATACGGTGGAAGAAACCGCCGCATAAGTTTAGCGTATGATGCATATAGTTTTTCAGCCGGCCGATAAAGAAGTTTTGGAAAAGGCACAAGCCATCAGTACCGATTTAGCTGGCGATATTGTGGTGATAGAAGATGATTTTGCGGTGGGTCCATTATTTGAAATAGGAAACTCAGAAGGCTTTGCGGATCGCAAACAATGGTGGGCGGAAATTTTAGAACACTCGCCTTACGTAGATAGATTGGATATAGTGAATGATGCTGTTACTGTACACAAGCTAGTACAAGCCTTGCAAAATGGCGAACAAGTATGTATTTGGGCGGCACAAAATGCACATGATGTTTGCGGTTATTATTGGCTAGTGAGTCAGTTACAACCCTACCAAGGCAATGTACATATCGTATTTTTAAATAATCTACCTTTTATCAATGAAAAGGGCGGAATTTTTTATCCGCAATACTTATTTGAAATTCAACCCTCGGAATTTAGAAAAGCCGTAAAACTTACCCGAGCCATTACGCCTAGTGAGTTTGAGGTAGATATAGATGAGTACAAAAAAATGTGTACACATACTCCTACCGATATTCGAGTATTAGAAGGTGGAAAAAAAATTGGTACCAAACCCGTACACCATTTTGATGCCATTTTATATTATCAATTAACCGATGAACCGCAGAAACTGTCCAAAATTTTGCAGCAAGTTTTACAAAAACAAAAGCAAACTGCTTTAAGCGATGTAATGCTGGTAAGCAGGCTAAAGGAAATGGCCAAGAACGGTACCATCGCCTTACATGGCTCCTTAGAAAAAGGCTGGAAAGATGTACTTTTTTCCTTGCCGTTTCAGTTAACCGCCGATATTCCTCCACATGCTCCAGAAGCCTAATTTACTAGGTGTACACCATGTAGCCATTATTGCAAGCAATTACCCCGCTAGCAAACATTTTTATACAAAGGTTTTAGGCTGTACGCTATTGCAAGAAGTATTTAGAGAAGAGCGCCAAAGTTTCAAGGCCGATTTAGCAGTAAATGGTGTTTATCAAATTGAACTATTCTCTTTTCCAGCATGGGCATCACGCCCGTCAAGGCCAGAAGCATTGGGGCTAAGGCACTTAGCTTTTGCAGTAGCGAATGTGCAGGAATGGCATGCCTACTTAACCGGTTTAGTGGCGTATATAGAACCTATACGAACGGATGAATACACCCGGAAACTGTTCTTTTTTATTCAGGATCCTGATGGATTACCCATTGAATTTTACGAACGTTAAGCCTTTCTAACAATATTTTTTCCGAACTATTTTACTCGAGAAACTCGGTTATTTTTCCACTGGTATTGTTGCCCCAAAATTTCTGTAAAACCATTATCGAGCAATGCTTGTAGCTTTACCCTTTTACCATCGGGCAGTAGTAACTGTCCTTTAGTTTTTAAGGCCAACTCTATGTAGTGTTCATGCACAAAACTCCTTGGGCCATTCACAAATATTACCAATGGTTTTTGAATTTGATTAGCCAAAACTATATCTCGTACAGGCGCCCATCCATCAGCTACCAACCACAGCTCTTCCACATCGGGTGTTTTTTGCTGTGCTATCAAAATGGCTTCTACGGCATTTTCGGGTAAGTCGCCGCCATCGCCTGCATCCATCGCTTTTATAATCATATTCACCAAGGCCTCATACGATGTGTAAAACTGAGTGTAAATACCACCAGTTCTACCTATTTCTTTCTGGGCGGTAGCTTTATCGTTTCCATCATTAAAACAGGTAACTGCCTTAATGGCTTTGGTGTATTGCAGTGCTTGTAGCCAAATTAATACCTGTGCGGTGTATGGGCTCATGCTACCGGTCACATCTACCACAAGGCCAATATTAGTAGCGGGCTTCTTTGCTAGCAAAGTAAACAGTGCAGTATCCTTTAATTGCTTAGTATCGGCAGTAAGGTTTGTTAGTAGCGGTTTATCGGTATACCGAACCCTTGGTATTAAATACAGCGTATCAGGAAATCGATTCCGGTCTTCCATTTTTACAAAAATAATTTCCTTTTCAATGAGCTCCTTCGAGGGTACGGGCCAAATTGGCTGAGCATTTTTCCGGGCTATTTTTTCGGCGGTAGATCTATCCTTGTACACTAAACTTACTGGCACACCTTTGTAAGTAATCGATCGTTGACCGCTTCCACCACGCACATAATCCCAATTATTTACTTTGGCATTAATGGGCACTGGTATACTGGCTAAAAAACTATCTGTAGCCTCCCGAATCAATCGAATCTCCGATGCTTTTTTTAGCTTATCACTCGCCGGCCGATATTGAATTACAAAACCATGAAATAATTTCTCGGCGGTAGCTTTATCGTAGCCATCTGTTTGCCTGAAAACCCCTACCTGCAAGGTATTCCACTGTATGGTGGGTGGTAGCAACGCACATAGCTGTTGCCAGCGTTTGGTATTTAAATTTTGTAAACTGGCCGTTTTGGGGTAATCGGTAAACACCAAATGTATACTCAGTATTTGGGCAATTTGTAACTGATGAATGCCATTAGTATCGGCCAACAAAAAGTTAGCATAATTCACGGGTAGTAGCAGCACGTTAGCGCCCAACGAATCGTGCTGGTAGGCACTAATTTTTGTTACAGTTAAAGCACCCAAAACCTCCGCATTAGGCATTTGTGCATTTGCCTGTTGGTACGTAAACACTCTTACCAAACACGCTATGAATAGTACAAATTTCATGGGCTACTTAGTTCTTTCCTGAGCCCAATTTAGGGCGGTAGCTAGCTGCTGCTCACGAGTTAAAAAAGTATTATCTAGCACTATAGCATCGGTAGCCTGCCGTAACGGACTCACAGCACGTGTACTGTCGATAGCGTCTCTTTCTAACAAATTTTTTTGCACCTCTTCCTTGGTTACTTGTGTGCCCGCAGCAGTAAGTTCCAGGTAACGGCGGTTTACCCTTTCTTCCACACTAGCGGTTACAAATATTTTCAGCTCTGCCGATGGAAAAACGGTGGTTCCAATATCTCGTCCATCCATCACCACACCTTTTTCTTTTCCCATTTCCTGCTGCTGTGCTACAGCAAACGTTCGTACCGCTTCTATAGCAGCTACAGGGCTCACCTTATTGCTAATTTCCATAGTGCGTATGGCCGCCTCTACATTGTTGCCATTGAGCAGTAAATCACTTTTTCCCAAGGCATCATTTACCTCAAAACGCAGGGTAATATTTTTTAAAGCATTGGCTACTTGTTCGGAGTTTTGAATATCTACGGCATTATTCAAAAAATACAAGGTAATACCACGGTACATGGCACCACTATCTATAAACACATACCCTAGCTGCTTGGCTAACTGTTTGGCCAAGGTGCTTTTTCCGCAACTGGAGAAGCCATCTACGGCTATATTAATTTTTTTCATGTTCTATTTTTGGTAAAAATTGGCTCGCAATTACTAACACCATTTGCTCCCAACAGTAATAACGTAGTAAAAGGTTGGTTTGGTACAAAGGGTGTAAGAATGCAGCATGAATTTCGCCTGTTTCCTTCAGTTCAAAGGGCTGCGTAAGTAAATGATCGGAAAAATCTACCCCACCATAACCCCACCATTTAAACAGAGCCTCTTTAGCACTCCAAATAAGTGTAAGAGCCGTTAATTTTTGGCTGGGCAATAAACTATTCAACCATCTGGTTTCTGAAGCACTACAAAACTTATGCTGAATCAATGCCACTTTGGGTGTAATATATTCCACATCTATCCCCACGGTTTCATGGGAAGAAATGGCCACCGCCGCAAAATTTTTACAGTGCGATATAGAAAATTGCCATAAATGGTTTGCCAAATAAGGTTTGTTGGCCGCCGAAATTTGTATATCCTGTAACGGAAAACTAGGCTCCAATGCCAATAAACTATACCTACCTGCCAAATGTTGTATTATTTTTTTGCTATTGCTAACACCGGCTGGCGGCGTACTAGTTTGCTCGAAAAAAGACCTATCCTCGGCTATTTCCCACAGCAGAAAGCGAGTGCCAGACGGAGTGGAAGAACGTAAATATGCTGGCATATGACGGGAAAAAATTCTTTTTACTTATTTTGCCAAAAATAGACTACTAAACGCTTCAAAAACTCGATATGATTTTAACGGACAGCAGAATTTTAGAGGAGATTGATAAAGGCAGCATTGTAATTGCCCCGTACGATAGAAGTTGTTTAGGTAGCAACAGTTACGATGTGCATTTGGGCAGTACGCTAGCGGTTTACAGAGACCATATGATAGATGCTAAAAAACACAATCAAATAGACTGTTTTGAAATACCTGAAGATGGGTATGTACTTTACCCGCATATATTTTATTTAGGTGTAACGCTTGAATATACAGAAACCCATGCTCATGTACCTTTTTTAGAAGGCAAAAGTAGCACGGGCCGATTGGGGATAGATATACATGCCACGGCTGGTAAAGGCGATGTGGGTTTTTGTGGTAATTGGACCCTTGAAATAAGTGTGAAGCAACCAGTAAAAATTTATAAGGGTATGCCTATCGGCCAGTTAATTTATTTCCCGGTGGAAGGTCAAATCTTAGAACCTTACAACCAGAAAAAGAATGCGAAGTATAGTGGACAGCCCAATAAGCCCATTGAAAGCATGATGTGGAAAAATCAATTTTAATAGCTGCCCATGTATCATCCGCAGGTAGATGCTTACATTGAGGGCTTGCCCGACCATATACAGCCGATAGCGGAAAAAGTACGACAGTGTCTACACGCTTGTGTACCCAATATACAAGAGCGATTGTCCTTTAATATTCCCTTTTACCACCTACATGGCATGTTTGCTTACTGCGGTAATACCAAAGAAGGCTATGAAATAAGTTTGGCTTACTGTACCGATTTGTTAGAGGTGTTCCCGCAATTGTATAGACGAAATAGAAAGTTATTTGTATCGTTATTATTTCAAAAAAAAAGTGATATAGTAACGCAGGAATTAGAATTGGTTTTGCTTTCGGCGGTAGAAATTCATGCAGAACGGCACTTAAGTAAACAGCAAAAAACCAAGAAAAAAGCCTCTACACCCAAGCGGTAATAGAGGCTCGAACTGTAAATGTTATCGACGGTTAGGAAAGCAGCTGCTGATTTAGAAAAACAACAAGCACAAGAAAATAGCAGCAAACACACAAATTAAATCTACCAGCAACATGGTACCCAAAGTGTAACGTGTATTTTTTACCTGAATGCTTCCAAAGTACACCGCTATTACGTAAAAAGTAGTTTCCGCAGCACACTGAAATACGCAAGCCAAACGGCCCGTAAAACTATCGGCACCATAGGTACGCATAGCATCAATTAAAAAACCTCGGCTACCAGCTGCATTAAACGGCCGAAGTATGGCAATAGGTAAGGCATCCACAATCTCTTTGCTAATGCCTATAGCTAAAAAGCCTTTGGCCATTAACCCAGCTAAAATTTCAAAAACACCACTGTTTCTTAATAGCGAAATGGCTACTAACATTCCTAAGATGTAGGGGAAAATAGTGCGACCGGTTTTTAAACCGTCATACGCCCCTTCCACAAAGGAATTGAATACGTTTTTACCTGCCGCCGTAAAACGCTTTTCTCGTAAAAAGCTGTAGGCTAGTATGATGAAAATAATGGCTAGCAATAAAACGTTGGACAAGTTATTGGTAAAATGACCTTTGCTAATTAAATCGAGTTTAGTAATATACACCAATAACAAAACGATTATGGCCACTACAGAACCTACGGCACCAATCAAGGTAACATTTAACAAGTTAATACGCTGCCGAATACCTACAATAATTAGTGCGGCAATGGTACCAATAAACGAGGTGATAATGCATGGAAGCATTACATCGGCTGGGTTAGCAGCATTTTGTGCAGCCCTATAACCAATAATGGAAGTAGGAATAAGGGTTAAACCAGCAGCGTGTAAACACATGAACATAATCTGGCTATTGCTTGCCTTATCCTTGTCAGGATTTAAGGTTTGCAAGCTTTCCATGGCTTTTAAACCAAAGGGTGTAGCAGCACTATCGAGCCCCAAAAAGTTCGCCGCAAAATTCAACATCATGTAAGAAATGGAAGGATGATTAGCCGGTATTTCGGGAAATACTTTTACAAAAACAGGACTTAATAATTTGGCCAATCGTTCGCTAGCACCACTATCTATCAACAGTTGGAGAATACCGCAAAAAAACGAGAGATAGGCAATTAATGGTAGCAACAAATCGAAAATAGTGTTTTTACACGTAGGCAAAATACCATCGGTAGCCTGCTTTCCTATGGCAATTTTTACTACTGCATTATCCAGTATATACAAACTATCTTTTCCAAAACTCAATCGCTTGTTAGGTGAGGCTTTCAAACTATCCTGCAAGGCCAACGGAAGCGTTTTTAAGTATACTTCCGACTGTATAATAGGATCATCTTTTTTACCATTAATGGCAAATTCTACGTTGTAGTAGTTTCCAGCAAATAACTGTACTAGCAAGTAGGTGATAGAACCTATAATAATAACCAACCAAAATCTACTCAAAGCCATAATAAGCAATTAATACTAGCAATATAACCAATAAGCTATAGCTAGTTTTATTTTTTTAACTCTAACACCATCATTTCATTTACACCTATTTCCACCTCGCTACCTACCGCTACGGTTTGTTTTGTAACAATGTTTACGCCTGTGGTAAAACCGTTGGTACGTTCCTCATAATTCCGAAGATTAAACTTTTTAACCTTTCCAGATGTGTTCATAATGCAGGCTACGGTTTGTGTGCCGCTGTATCTAAAGTACACGTACAAGCCATCATCCGGCAAATATTGCATAAACTTACCGGTGGTTAGTGCACTTGAATTTTTGCGGTATTGGGCCAAGGTCCTTAAATAATTCCAGATACTGTTTTCTTTAGCTGTACGCCCTTGTGCGGTGAATTTGTCTTGTGTATCCTCCTTCCACCCGCCTTTAAAATCAAGGCGTACATTTCCATCGGGGTTTGTGAAGCCCGTCATCAAAATCTCATTTCCGTAGTACAATTGTGGAATACCGCGGCAAGTAAGTAACCATGCTAAAGCCATTTTATATTTAGCCGTGTCCTCTCCTATTACGCTGTAAAAGCGTGCAATATCATGGTTATCCAAAAATATCACCTGTCGGGTTGGGTCTTTATATATCACATCTTGAGCAAGTGTAGTGTATAGTTTGTTTACACCATCCGTCCAGCCAAAAGGCTTGGTTAACGCATCTTGAATACCGTAGAAAAGTGTTTGAAAATCAGTAGTTGCTTGCAAGTTACTCTTGTACGCAATGTTCAAATTGTTATCGCAGAAATAGGCTTGGTTAATTACGCCATGCACCCATGTTTCGCCAAACAATGTAATCTTTGGAAAATCAGCGTATAAGGCGGCGTTGCAAGCGTTCATAAATGGCAAATCGTTGTAGGCATAGGTATCAATTCTCCAACCATCAATGCCAAAACGCTCTACTGTCCACAACGCATGCTGTATAAGGAAATTAGCTACAAAAGGATTGTTTTGGTTTACATCCGGCATGGAAGGTACAAACCAACCATTACTCATCACTTCCCTATCCCTTTTACTTGCGTATGGGTCGAACAGGGTTTGATCTTTGTAATGTGTATTGGTGTAAGTAGGCCATTGGTGCAACCAATCTTTTGAAGGGGCATCTGTGGCTATAAAATGCTCGCTACCAATATGATTGTACACTGCATCCTGAATTACTTTTAACCCCTTGGTGTGAGCAGCGTTTACCAAATTTTCGTAGGCTTTATCGCCCCCTAGGCGAGCATCAATTTTATAATGATTGGTAAAGGCATAACCATGTTCGGTACGGTTAGGCATATTGTTTTCCAACACAGGATTTAACCAAAGGGCGGTAACACCAAGGTCGGTCAAGTAATCCAGTCGCTGTTGAATACCTAACAAATCACCTCCGTGGCGGTGGTAGATGGAATCTCTATCCAGCGATTGATCCAAGAAGCCTGGAAGTTTATCATTGGTATAATCGCCATTGGCAAATCGATCAGGCATTATTAAATACATCAAATCTTTATTGGTAACACCTTGGGCAAACTGTGTACCATTCCCTTTTCTACGAGATAATAATGGCCACACTAGATCTTTCTGTTTGGAATTAGTAACGGAATACGTGAAAACAACGTTTCCGGGCTTAGCGTTAGATGCTATTGCCACATCTAAAGCTACATATTTACCATTTTCAAAACTATGTTGCTTGGTAAGTGTAACACCGGGATAATTGGTACGAAATTTAGCCTTCGAAAAATTTGCATCGGTACTGCGAAGTAGAATTTGCACCTTATTCCACTTCATACCTGTATACCAATTGGTGGGATATACCTCTACTGTTTGGGCTGCTAATATCTGGATACTACAAATAGCAAGTAGTACGGCAATCGTATTTTTTAACATGTGGCACTCGTTTATAGTAGTACAATAATGCAACAAAAAATTGATATTTTCTCTATAAGAAACCAAGGCCACTGTGGAAGCATTTTGTGGAGCAGTTGGTGGTGACTATAGTTACAGATTTAAAAACTGCGTATAGTTTTCGTTATGTATTATTTCCGCGGTGGCATGCGGGTATAAATTGGTAAATGCTTTGGTGGGTTTGCCTTTGGCTAACACGTTAAGCTTGAATTCATAGCCCGCTATGCTGTTTTGCGTTACCTCTACAAAATCTATCTCTTGCTGTTGTTTACTTCGCCAGAAGAATGCCTTTGCAGTGCTTTGGTGATAACTATTGTTTTTCAGCCGTTCAGCTACTAAAAAATTCTCCCAAAGTGCACCTGCATCTGTTCGGTTGGTAACGTCATCAAATCTACCAAGAATGGCGTTTCTAATGCCGTTATCCCAAAAGTACACTTTACGCATTTTGGTTACTTCTTTACGCTCGTTAGTACTGTAACTTTGCAGCCTAAGTAGTACGCCGGCTTTCTCCAAAACATCTATATAATTGTCTACCGTGGCAACGCTTATTTTTAGCTGTACAGCTAGCTCATTTAGCGATACTTCACTGCACATTTGTAGCGCTAGTAAGTGCAAAATTTTATCCAATAAATCGGGCTTACGGATGTCTTTCCAAGCCAATACATCCTTGTATAAATAATCGCCAGCCAAATTTTTAATAATCATCTCGGCATCGCTTCTATGGTTTACCACATTGGGGTAACAACCATACACCAAATGCCATCCAATATTTCTATCAATTTCCAAAACCGATTTTCCAGTATACATTTCTTGCATACTTAGCGGATACATTTGGTATTGTAGTTGCCTGCCGGTAAGGGGTTCAAATATTTTATCGGCAATTTCTAAGGCGGAGGAACCGGTGATAATAAACTGCTTTTCCTTAAAATTGTCTACTAATAATTTCGCTATTATGCCAATGTTTTCTACTCGCTGGGCTTCGTCTATTACTATTAAGGAATAGGTACCTATGATGGATTTTAGTGCAGCTAATGTACCTAGCTCTAAGCTTCGCTTTACATCTAATTCGTCGCAATTAAGAAACAAACCTCTGTTACCTGCCTCCAAAAGCAAATCTTGCACCAAGGTGGTTTTACCAATTTGCCTAGGGCCAATAAGCACTATGGCAAATCCCTTGTAGAAATGCTGCTGTATTTTTTGCTTGAGTAGTCGATGGTACATACTGGTCTATCTCCACCAAAAGTACTATAATTTCAACTGTACTTCACAAAAAAGCATTATTTTTTAAAGTATAATCGAAGAAAAAGTATTATTTTATGAAGTATACTCTATAAAAAAGTATTATTTTATCAATTAGTAGTTTCCTAGAAGTCTTTTAACTCCTCCATTCACTAGCTTTCCTTATTCATTTTAATTGCCCCGGGATCGTACACATAAATTACACTCACCGCAGCACACAACATAAAAAATCCTGCCATCACTATAGCGTATATGGGCTCATTGTTATAAATATTCTTTACAATAGGCCCACCAATAACTCCATTTAGCAACTGTGGTAGCGTGATAAATACATTAAAAATACCCATATACACACCCATTTTACCAGCAGGAATACTGCCCGATAAAATTACATACGGCATGGCCAAAATACTAGCCCAAGCAATTCCTACACCTACCATAGAAATAATCAGCAGCTGAGGATCTTTAAAAAAATACATACTTAACAAACCAGCACCGCCACACAATAAACTTAAAGCATGGGTACCTTTACGACCTAATTTTAACGCCACAAACGGTAGAAAAAGTGCCCACACGGCAGATACACCATTGTACACACTAAATAATATCCCTACCCAATCGCCAGCTTCCCGGTAGGTAGCAGAACTTTTATCGGTAATACTTAATCCATAAGTGTGTGTAGCTACGGCATCGTTGGTAAAAACCCACATACCAAACAATGCAAACCAACTAAAAAATTGTACCAAACCTAGCTGACGCATGGTTTTAGGCATACGTGCAAAATCTTTAAAAATGGCCCAGAAACTTTCATGCTCATTATCGGCCTTACCGTGGTACTGTGCATACTCGGCAGGAGCATATTCCTTCGTAAATAAAACCGTTATTAAAATAGCACCAATAAATACCGCAGCACCTATATAAAAAGCCCATTTTACATTTTCTGCCACTACACCTTCCGCGGCTTCATTACTTATACCAAACCAATGATTGAGCATCCACGGAAAAGCGGAACCCACTACCGCACCAATACCTATTAAGCAGGTTTGTATAGAAAACCCTGCGGTACGCTGACTATCGGGCAAATTATCGGCCACCAATGCCCTAAACGGCTCCATTGCCAAATTAAAACAAGCATCCATTATCATCAACATACTAGCGCCAATTACTAGCGACGGAGCAATAGCTGTAAACATACTAGCATTGGGCATTAAACACAAAGCAATACTAGAAAGTATGGCTCCACTTAAGAAATACGGTTTACGCCTACCAAACCGGTTCCAAGTTCTATCGCTATAATGGCCAACAATAGGCTGCACAATCATACCCACTAACGGAGCTGCCAGCCAAAACCAACTTAGATGTTCTACATCGGCACCAAAGGTTCGCAATATTCTACTGGCATTTCCATTTTGCAAGGCAAAACCGAACTGAATACCTAAAAACCCAAAACTCATATTAAAAATTTGCCAAAAACTTAGTTTAGGTTTTGGCACTGTGCCGCCTGCAGCAGCAATGGAAGCGTTACCAGCCATAGCAATCGTTTAGTATGTGTAAAAATTACACAGCCAAAATAAGGGAATTACGGCAGGTTTTACCATTGTGTATGGAATTTAGATAAAAACTTACGGAACAAATGCATTTGCTTTATCAAAACATAGCGATAATAGTCGTGTCAAATTTGCTGAGTAAATAAATGAGAGGATGCTAATAGAAAAACTTCTACAAATCACCCCCCGAAATAACACTCGCTTGTATAGCAATTGCTAAAAATATCGCCAATACTACTAGCTTCACTACTCGTATAAATCGAGTGGCAAAACTGTACTGGGTCAGGGCATTTTCATCGGTAATAATAACGGTATAATTAAAAATATGTGGATAGCGATTTAAAATAGTCAACCCCATATATAACACCGAACCTACCGCTGGTAATGAAAACAAGGTTATTTTATTTCCCCATCCGTCCGCTTCACCACTCAAATTAAAATGAGTAACAATGGTTGCCGGCAACAATGGATATACATACACCACCCAACCCCACAGAATTATTAATAGAAAAACACCTATAATTTCTAATGCCTTATCTAAAGGTTTTAAAGGGAGTTTAAGTATTGGTCGTGCCATTTAATAATAATTACAAACACATCAACTATACTGCTAATGCTTGCATGCACTCCTGCAAAGCATCCTGCCAACTACGTACGGCCACTTGATAAGTTTGCTGGATACTTTCGGTATTCATAGCACTATAACTGGGCCTTTTAGCAGGTGTAGGATACTGTGTACTTGGAATGCCGCCCACCACACAGTTGGTAAGATTGGCATTGGCTTGAATTTGCTGAGCAAACTGGAACCAATTAATGATGCCACTATTGCTAAAATGATGAACACCGCCTACAAAATTAGGATGTGTAATTACTGTGAAAGCTGCCAACGCTAAGTCCTTTGCGTATGTAGGGCACCCAACCTGATCGTTTACTACATTCAGTTGTGGTTTTTCCTTCATTAAGCGTAGCATGGTTTTTACAAAGTTGGCCCCATAAACACTGTACACCCAGCTAGTTCTTATCACCACGGCATTAGCGTAGCTTAAAGCAGCCTGCTCGCCATGAAGCTTGGTATACCCGTAATAATTTACAGGGTTGGTGGTATGGTTGGGCAAATAAGGCTCGGTGCCATTTCCATCAAAAACATAATCTGTGGAAATCATTACCAGTCGGGCATTATGGGCCTTACAGGCTTGGGTAATATACTCCGTAGCTGTGGCATTTACCGCGTAAGCTACTTCCTTTTCAAGTTCCGCTTTATCCACCGCGGTGTAGGCTGCTCCGTGAATAACCGCATGCGGTTGATGCTTAGCAAAAAAATCCTTTACTGCGTCGCTATCGGTTATATCTAAATCGTCTCTATCAGTAAATACAAAATCGTGTTCAGGGTGTTGCTTTGCTAAATCCTTTGTTTCACTTCCTAGCTGGCCGTGGCCACCTGTAACTATAATTTTCATGAAAATATATTAAAAACTCCAATAGGTTCTATCGGTAATTGCACCTCTATAAATACCTTTTAAATCGGCAATTAATGCATGCGGTTTTGTAATGCTAGCAAAGTATTCGTTGCCCAATTTTTTATAGGCATCGTGGGGTACCGTTACAATCACCGCATCGTACTCGGTGCCAATATCCTTCACTAATCCAAAATCATATTCATGCTGCAGTTCCGTACTATCCGCCAAGGGATCGGCCACTTCTACATTCAAGTAATATTCTTGCAATTGTTTCACCACATCGGCCACTTTGCTATTTCGCACATCGGTAACGTTTTCCTTAAAAGTGGCACCTAGTATCAAAACCTTTGCCTGCTTTACGTTTCCGCTGTTTTGTATAATATGTTGAAGTACCTTTTTTGCTACATAAGCACCCATACCATCGTTAATTTGCCTTCCAGCCAAAATAACTTTACTACTGTAGCCTAGCTCTGCAGCTTTGTAAGTGAGATAATAAGGGTCTACGCCTATGCAATGTCCACCCACAAGACCTGGCTGAAATTTCAAAAAATTCCACTTGGTGCCAGCCGCTTCCAAAACTTCGTAGGTATTGATACCCATTTTATCAAAAATGATCGATAGCTCATTCATGAGAGCAATATTCAAATCGCGTTGGGTATTTTCGATAATTTTTGCCGCCTCTGCCACTTTAATGCTGGAGGCTTTGTGTATCCCTGCTTTCACCACTAATTCGTACACACTAGCTATTACATTGCTAGCATCGGCATCGCTACCGCTAGTAACTTTCACAATACTGGCCAAAGTGTGCAGTTTATCGCCTGGATTAATTCTCTCTGGAGAGTAGCCAAGTTTAAAATCGCTTCCGAGTTTAAGACCACTTAACTGTTCAATAATGGGCAAACAATCTTCCTCGGTACAGCCTGGATAAACGGTGCTTTCAAAAACCACATAATCGCCTTGCTTAATTACCTTGCCTACAGTTTCTGATGCTCTTAAAACGGGTTTTAAATCGGGCACATTATGCTCATCCACTGGTGTGGGTACTGCCACAATAAAAAACTTTGCTTCCCGCAGCTCATTTAGCGAACAAGTAAATTGAATATCGCAGCCATCAAAAGCTTCTGGCGGTAACTCATTGCTTGGGTCCATCCGGTTCTGCATCATGGTTACCCTTTCTGCATTAATATCGAACCCAATTACACTTACATGCTTGGCAAATTCTAAGGCTATGGGCAGGCCTACATAGCCTAACCCTATTACCGCTAGCTTTTCTTGTTTATTTAATAAGGCTTGTAACACTTTTTTATTTTGCGTAAAACTCCTTGGGTTGCTTCATCCACTCTTCTTGGGGTAACGATTTGAAGTACTCGTAGGTAATTTTCAAACCTTCAGCTCTATTTACTTTTGGCTCCCAACCCAATATTTCTTTGGCTTTGGTAATATCTGGCCGGCGCTGCTTAGGGTCATCTTTGGGCAAAGGCTTGTAACTAATTTTCACCGAACTACCAGTTAATTTCAGCACTTCTTCCGCAAAATCTTTCAAACTAATTTCTGCTGGGTTGCCAATATTTACAGGCTGGGCATAATCGCTTAATAACAGGCGATAAATACCTTCCACCAAATCATCTACATAGCAAAACGAACGTGTTTGGGAACCATCACCAAAAACAGTTAAATCTTCCCCACGTAAGGCTTGCCCGATAAATGCAGGTAGTGCACGACCATCGTTCAGACGCATTCTCGGTCCGTACGTATTGAATATTCTCACTATACGTGTTTCTAAGCCATGAAAAGTATGGTAAGCCATGGTCATAGCCTCTTGAAAACGCTTAGCCTCATCGTATACGCCACGTGGACCGATAGGATTCACATTTCCCCAATACTCCTCTGGCTGTGGGTGTACATCGGGGTCGCCATAAATCTCACTTGTACTAGCTATCAACATTCTAGCACCTTTGGCCTTGGCTAAACCTAGGCAATTATGCGTACCAAGCGAGCCTACTTTTAATGTTTGAATGGGTATCTTCAGGTAATCAATTGGGCTTGCTGGCGATGCAAAATGTAATATATAATGCAAATCGCCGGGCACATGAATAAACTTGGAAACATCGTGGTGGTAAAACTCAAAATCTTCCCGTTTAAATAGGTGTTCTATATTTTTTAAATCGCCTGTAATCAAGTTATCCATGCCTATAACATGGTAACCTTCTTTCAAAAATCTATCAGAAAGGTGGGAGCCTAAAAAGCCCGCTGCACCTGTAATTAATACTCTTTTCTTACTCATAATACGTGGGTTTAAGGGCGACCGATACTAATGTAGTGATAATGACGATGACGCATTTGATCGGTATCGAACAAGTTTCTACCATCAAATATGGCCTTATTTTTTAGCAATGAATCTAACTTGTCAAAGTCGGGTGTTCTAAATTCATTCCACTCCGTGGCTATAATTAATGCATCGGCATCTTTTACAGCGTCGTACTGGTTTTCCTCGTAGGTCACCTTATCGCCAATCGTTTTTTGAACGTTGGGCATAGCTTCCGGATCAAAAGTTTTAACCGATGCACCCGCTGCTACTAAAGCATCAATAATTTCTAAGGCTGGAGCCTCTCTTATATCATCGGTATTGGGTTTAAAAGCAAGCCCCCACAAACCAAAAGTTTTACCAGCAACATCGCCTTTAAAATATTCGAAAATATGCTTCACCAAGTGCTTTTTCTGAAGTTCGTTTACCTCCATCACGGCATCTAATATTTGGAAATTATACTCCACATCTTTAGCCGATTTGTACAAAGCCTTTACATCTTTAGGGAAACAGCTTCCACCGTAACCAATACCGGCAAACAAAAAGCGTTTTCCAATACGGTCATCGGTTCCTATACCCTTCCGAACTTGATCTACATTGGCACCCAAACGTTCACACATTTGAGCTATCTCATTCATGAAAGTGATTTTGGTGGCTAAAAATGCGTTGGCTGCATACTTGGTAAGTTCCGCAGAACGAACATCCATATAAATTACAGGATTACCTTGACGTACATACGGACCATACAATTCACTCATAATTAGTTTAGCCTTATCACTATTGGTACCTACCACTACTCTATCTGGCTTCATAAAATCATCTACTGCTACACCTTCTCGTAAAAATTCCGGGTTGCTTACTACATCAAACTCGCCTTCGTAGTTTTTTGCAATAGCGGCGTACACCTTATCGGCCGTGCCTACTGGCACAGTACTTTTATCTACTATTACTTTATAATCGGTTAACAATTTTCCTAAATCGTCGGCCACACCTAGTACATATTTCAAATCGGCGCTACCATCTTCCCCCGGAGGCGTAGGCAAGGCTAAAAAAACCACTTTTGCATCTTTAATACCTTCTGCCAAACTTGTGGTGAAGGATAACCGACCTTCCTTTAAGTTTTTAGCAAACAATTTCTCCAAGCCAGGCTCATAAATGGTAATAGTTCCGCTACTTAGCTTGTCAATTTTGGTTTGGTCAATATCTACACAAGTAACATAGTTTCCTGTTTCGGCAAAACATGTTCCCGAAACTAACCCTACGTACCCTGTACCAATTACGGCAATTTTCATACTATTTTGTTTTTAATCTTGGTTTATTGATTTTTATATCTCGTAAAAAAATGAATTGTAATTTAATTATTGTTTACAAAGTCTAATACGGTTTTTGTAATGTATTCTAGCTGTTCTGGCAGTAATTCCGTGTGCATGGGTAAGCTTATTACTCGTTCCGTCAGCCAATCTGTTATTGGCAAATCTAATTCTCCCAACGCTTGGTTGGCAAACATTTGTTGCTTGTGCCCGGGCACGGGATAATAAATCATAGAAGGTACCGCTTTTTCCGCTAGATAAGCATTCAGGGCGTCTCTATTTACATCGTGTAAAGTAAGCGTGTACTGGTGAAAAACATGTTTGGAGTAAGCTGCCCTAAATGGCGTGGTGATTTTTGGGTGGTTGGCAAATGCTGCATCGTAATAATCGGCTGCTGCTGTACGTGCGGCAATATAATTATCTAAATCTCTCAACTTAATTCTTAAAATAGCGGCTTGTAGGGTATCGAGCCGTGAGTTACAACCTACCAACTCATGGTAATAGCGTTTTTGCTGACCATGATTGGCAATCATCTTTAATTTTTGTGCCAAGGCATCGTCGTTGGTAAACATGGCGCCACCATCACCATATCCACCCAAATTTTTCGAAGGGAAAAACGATGTACAACCAATATCACCAAGGGTACCTGTTTTGGCTTGGGTACCATCACTAAAAATATACGTACCGCCAATGGCCTGTGCATTATCTTCTATTACACATAAATTATGTTCCTTGGCAATGGCCAAAATTTGTTCCATAGCGGCAGCGTGGCCGTACAAATGAACGGGAACCACGGCCTTTGTTTTTGGCGTTATGGCTTTCCGAAAACTTTCTGGATTCATACAGAAAGTATCCTTATCTACCTCTACAAAAACCGGTTTTAAACGCAATAGGGCTACCACTTCGGTGGTGGCTATATAAGTAAATGAGGGCGTAATTACTTCATCGCCGGGTTCTAAACCCAAGGCCATCATGGCTATTTGCAAAGCATCGGTTCCGTTAGCACACGGAATTACGTGTTTTACCCCTAAGTAAGTTTGCATTTCTTGGGCAAACTGCTGTACAGCAGCCCCGTTTATAAAAGCAGCACTATCTAAAACACCTTCAATTTGCTGCATTACTTCCGTCTTAATTTTTGCAAACTGGGCTTGTAAATCTACCATTTGTATGGGTCGCATACTTTGAACCTTTTGCAACAAAACTAGTAGAAAAATATTCCTAGCAATGGTTCGTTGGTAAATAGCTAAGTAAATTGTGTTTATTTGTTTACATATGGTGCTAAAGGCTGCAATTTTTTTATACCAATTAACCCTTTTATTCTACAAAGGCTTGCTACAGTTAGCGGCCCTTTTTGGGCATGCCAAAGCCCTAGAATTTTTTGCAGGCAGGCAACGAACTTGGAAATCCTTAGTGCAATTTGCTAGCACGAATCAAAAGCCTGTTGTCTGGCTACACAGTGCCAGTGTGGGAGAATTTGAGCAAGGCAAGCCAGTATTGGAAGCATTGAAACAGCAATATCCACAACATGCTTTTTGCGTTAGCTTTTTTTCGCCATCAGGGTACGAAGCCAAAAAAACTTACGATGCCCAGTGGGTAGGCTATTTACCCTTGGATAGTGCCCACAATGCCCAGTTATTTTTACAACAGGTAAGGCCCAGCCTAGCCATTTTTGTAAAATATGAATACTGGTGGTTTTATCTGCGGCAGCTACAGCAACAACAAATTCCCACATTGCTTGTAGCCGGCAGTTTTAGACCAGAGCAGCCTTTTTTTAAGTGGTACGGACTTTTGCACAAAAAAATGTTGGGTTGTTTTACGCATGTATTTGTGCAAACGCAGGCCATGGAGCAACTGCTACACAGCATAGATGTACAAAACATTACTACCTGTGGCGACCCACGGTTCGATAGGGTTTTACAGGTAGCGACCCAACCTAAGGTGAACGAGCATGTAGAACATTTTATGCAAGCTCATTCGGGCAAACCCGTTTTGGTAGCCGGAAGTACTTGGCCGGCCGATGATGCAGTTTTAGCGCCCTTTGCCAACACCCATTCTTGGGCTTGTATTATTGCTCCGCACAATGTAGATGAAGCTTCTATTCTGGCTTGTAAAAAAATGTTTCCGAGTAGCCAGTTACTTTCACAATACCAGCCAAACGCCGACAGTAATGTATTAATAATCGACTGTATAGGCTTGCTAAGTAGCTTATACCAATATGCTACCTTAACCTATGTGGGTGGCGGTTTTAGTAACGATGGTGTGCACAATGTATTGGAAGCAGCGGTGTATGGGAAACCGGTATTGTGCGGACCAAATATTAAAAAATACTGGGAAGCAAAAGCCCTTGTAGAACAAGGTGGATTGTTTACCGTTGCCACCACACAGGAACTACAGCAGCAGATAAATTTGCTACAAAACTCCCAAATCAGCTACCAAGCGGCTTGCCAAGCTTCTGCAGTATTTGTACGCCAGCATAGCGGCGCTACAGATGCTATTGTAAAATTTATCTACGAAAAACGCCTGTTAACCAAATCGTCAAAATAGCGAACTACTTCATTGTTATTATCCCAACCCAGTTTTACTTTTAGCTCTCGCTGAATCCAATAAGTGGCTTCTGGCAAAATACTAAAGCCGTTGATGGTTTTCATGCTGCGTTCATACATAGCTTCATCGCCTCTAAAAAGCTCTTGAATAAACACAAAGCGATCGTTAATGGAAATGGCTTTTTTTAAATCTTTAATAGGTGTATTTTGAAGTTTGTCGGCCAATTCTTGTTTAAACTGCTTCAGTTGCTGGTTTATTTCCGCCACGGGCTCATCGCCTGCAAAACTTGCGTTTAACTCAAACACTAATTTTTCCTCGGCTAAAGTAGCAGCGGGCTCGGCGGGTACGTGTTCAGGCGGTTCCACGGTGCTTTCAGTAATTACTGTAGATTCCTGCTGTTCAGGTACTGTTTCTGTAGCCAATACTATGGGTGCTTCCGCTGCTGCGGTTGGCGGCGGTGGTGGTGGCACCTCTTCTTCCCAAACTTCTATTTGTACAATAGTGTTACTTACATTAGGTATTACCGACACTTTACCGGTACCAAAACTGGGAACTTCATTGTTGGCAGCTAGTAAAAACTCCAGTTCTGCAGTTAACATTTTTGCCTGTACTAGCAAACTACTTATGGGTGCGTTTTCTTTTACTTGTGCTTGTAACTTTTCTAGAATAGTTGCCACTCTCTCCATGTTTCACTTTACTTTTGACGTGTGGCCGTAAAGGTAAAAACCTTGGCTAAGTAATAAAATCTAATTACTAACATGTTTATAGAACCAAGAATTACGGGCGACAAAATAGGATGGATAGAGGTTATTTGCGGAAGCATGTTTAGCGGAAAAACCGAGGAATTAATACGCCGAATAAAGCGAGCCGAATTTGCCAACCAAAAAGTAGAAATTTATAAACCCAGCGTAGATAAACGATACGATGATACCAAAGTGGTTAGTCATAACGCCACTGCCGTAGAAGGTGTACCTGTAGAACATTCCGAAAGTATTTTATTGATGGTGGGCAATGTGCATATAGTAGCCATAGATGAAGCCCAATTTTTTGACCCGCAAATAGTTTCGGTATGCGAAACCTTGGCGCTACGGGGCATACGAGTGATAGTGGCTGGCCTAGATATGGATTTTAAAGGAGTACCATTTGGCCCCATGCCGCAATTATTGGCCATAGCCGATTATATAACCAAGCTTCACGCCATTTGTATGCAATGCGGAAATATTGCGAATATCAGTCACCGTAAAACCGCTCATTCGCAAGCACAGCAGCAAGTACTGTTAGGAGAAAAAGATATTTACGAGCCCCTTTGCCGAAAATGCCATCATGAAAAAAGTTAGCTTTTTACAAACGGTGATTGCCTTGGTAAAAAAAGATGCTCAGTTGGAGCTTCGGCAGCAGTATGCCTTGTACGGCGTTATACTGTACATGGCTAGTACCATTTTTGTAATTTATTTGCTACATGGCCGGCCAGAAGCCACTATGTGGAATAGTTTGTTTTGGATATCGCAATTATTTGCTGCCACCAATGCCATAGCCAAAAGCTTTCTGCAGGAATCGAAGGGTAAATTGCTGTATTACTACACCATATCGGGTGCGGTGCCTTTAATTACTAGTAAAATTATTTTTCATGTGGGGCTCATGCTATGCATGAACCTTATTAGCATCCTGCTTTTCGCTTTGTTTTTGGGTAATCCTGTATTGTACCTTCCGTATTTTCTACTACTTAGCAGTGCAGGTGCTATGGGTTTGGCTATATTATTTACTTTTTTAGCCGCTATAGCCGCCAAAGCCCAGCAGCAGGCCGCTATTATGGCCATCATGGGTTTTCCGTTGCTTATTCCGCAGTTATTATTGCTCCAAAAACTGAGTTTAGTAGCCTTTTCTAGCGTGGTGCAGCAAGGGTTTTGGCAACTGTGGGGCACACTTTTGGGCTTTCAATTTTTGGTGGTAGCGCTGGCGGTAATATTGTTCCCCTTTTTGTGGAAAGACTAATTGAGTTATTAAATACGCAAATTTTAGGGCAATTACCGTTTCGATAAGTTGGCTTCCCTATTTTTGTTCACCTGTTAGTGGTTTACTTGTATTGCTTGCTTGTACAATCTTTAACATTCAATGCTTTTATATGATGAAACAAAGCTGGTGGAAATGGCTTGCGTTTATTTTTTTAATGTACACATGCATAGCGGGCTTTTTAGTAAAAGTGCCTGAGCCGCCGGGAGTGCCGCTTAAAGAAAGTATTCGAAACTTTTTCTTTCATGTACCCATGTGGTTTAGCATGATGATTTTATTGGGTGTAAGTTTTTGGTATAGCATTCTCGCCTTAAATAAAAAACACCCTTATGCCGATTTTTACGCCCATGTATATGCACAAACAGGTGTACTGTTTGGCTGTGCCGGTATAGCTACCGGGGCTATTTGGGCCAATTACCAATGGGGCAGCCCTTGGAGTGGCGACCCGAAGCAAAATGGAGCCGCCATAGCCATACTAATTTACTTAGCTTATTTTGTTTTACGTGGTGCAATTACCGATATAGATAAACGCGGTAAGGTAGCGGCAGTGTATAACATATTTGCTTTTTTTATGCTGTTTCCTACCTTATGGATTTTACCAAGACTAACCACTAGCCTACACCCCGGCGGACAAGGCAGCGAAGGCAACCCAGCCCTAAACGGGGCTGATATGACACCAACCCTACGCATGGTTTTTTACCCAGCGGTAATAGGCTGGACACTGCTTGGCACATGGATATCTACTCTTTTTATTCGAGTGAAAATTTTGCAAGAAAAAAAATTATCAAATGTTTAATAAACTAATCTTGGCAATGTGTTGCACATTTGCCCTCACGATTGTGTACGGCCAGCCCACCGAAAGTGTGATGGAAAGTAACGGAAAAATTTATGTAGTAATGGCGGTAGTGGTAACCATAGTGTTAGCACTGTTTGGCTATGTATACAGCATTGATAAAAAACTCAACAAATTAGAAAAAGAATAATTCAATTTTTTAAACCAACAATATGTCAAATTCAACGTACAGCTTCTTTCAAAGTGTAGAAAGAAGTTTTGATAAAGCAGCCGAATTTACCACTTGGGACAAAGGACTTTTAGAGCAAATAAAAGCTTGTAATAGCGTTTACAGCATGCGTTTTCCTGTAAAGATGGATGATGGCCGTATTGAAGTAATAGAAGCCTACCGTGTACAGCATAGCCAGCATAAAACCCCGTGTAAAGGTGGTATACGCTTTAGCGATGAAGTAAACCAAGATGAAGTAATGGCTTTGGCCAGTTTAATGACCTACAAGTGTGCCATAGTAAACGTACCATTTGGTGGTGGTAAAGGTGGTTTGAAGATAAACCCTAAAAAATATTCTGCTTACGAGTTAGAAAAAATCACCCGTAGATACACAGCAGAATTGGTAAAGAAAAACTTCATTGGCCCCGGTATAGATGTACCCGCCCCTGACTATGGAACAGGCGAACGTGAAATGGCCTGGATAGTGGATACCTACCAAAGTTTAAAACCGGGTGAAATAGACAGCGCAGGCTGTGTTACTGGAAAACCCATTACCCAAGGCGGTGTACGTGGCCGTAAAGAAGCTACTGGTTTAGGTGTATTTTTTGGCATACGTGAAGTATGTAATATGCCTAGCGTAATGCAAAAACTAGGGCTTGCCGTAGGCGTAGAAGGAAAAACCGTAGTAGTACAAGGTTTAGGAAATGTGGGCTACCACAGTGCCAAGTTTTTTAGAGAAGCAGGTGCTAAAGTAATAGCCATTGCTGAATACGAAGGAGCTATTTACAATGAAGCAGGCTTACATGAAGATGAAGTATTTCAACACAGAAAAGCTACCGGAAGCATCTTAAATTTCCCGGGTGCTACCAACATAGCCAAAAGCATGGAAGCCTTGGAATTACCTTGCGATATTTTGATACCCGCTGCTTTAGAAAATGTTATCAATGCAAGCAATGCCGACCGTGTGCAAGCCAAAATCATTGGAGAAGCCGCAAACGGACCGTTAACGCCCGATGCTGATGAAATTTTTGTAAAGAAGGGTACATTGGTGGTACCCGATATGTACCTGAACGCAGGCGGTGTAACCGTAAGTTATTTTGAGTGGTTAAAAAACCTAAGCCACGTACGGTATGGTAGAATGGAAAAGCGTTTCACGGAAAACATGAACACCCATATTTTAGGACAAATAGAAGATTTAACGGGTAAAAAAGTAAGTCAGGCAGAACGTAATGTAATTATGCATGGCCCCGATGAAGTAGACTTAGTACATAGTGGTTTGGAAGAAACCATGATTACGGCTACCCGAGAAATTATGAGCATTTGGGAAGCCAACCCAAGCATCCCGGATATGCGTACCGCTGCGTATGTATGTGCTATTAACAAAGTGGGTGTAAGCTATACAGAGCTTGGTATTTTCCCATAGTAAACAATGGATGTATAATAAAAAATCCTCACCCGAAACGAGTGAGGATTTTTTATGTGATGTGGTATACCTACCGCTTAGAAAGCAGGATCGGCAGGTGTGTTTGTATTCGTATCTCTTTCGCGGAAGGGGTAAGGGAAAAAGTTCCTCTTACGCTCCGTTAAAGGGCGGCCAAACCTACGCATATCTTCCAATTTTAAACCACTATGGTACAACTCTATACAACGGTTCCGATAAACTTCGGTTAGTAAGCTAGGTACATCTAGGGTACCTGTATAACCAGCAGCAATATTGGCACCCACCCCATTCATATCTTGAGCAGGAGTTTGTTGTAAAATAGCATCAATGATGGCTTTGGCTCCATTTACATCCGGTGTACTTTGGCGTAGCAAACACTCCGCACGTATTAAACGCATTTCATCGTTTACATACACTGGTATAGCCGTAGTAGCTGCTACCCAGAAACCTGATAAACGGAAGCGAGGAGCTACAGCTGTATTTATGGATGTATAGAAATTTACCCGAGCATCATTCAAAGCTGGGCGAACGGCCATTGGTAAACCTAATGTAGAATCAATAGGCTGGTATACGTTGTTAGTGGATGTTACTGCTGTAAACGTAGGATTGGCGTTGGCTGCATCAAAATTAAAGGTAGAACGCACACTCAAATCTACTGCAGAGGCGGCAGCTAATGCTACGGTGTAGTTGCCGGCAAATAAGGCATATCTAGCTCTCAATGCTTGTAAAGTATTTACAATATTTAAACCAGCTGGCATATCGGCTAAAAAGCTTGCTGTCAATGGGTTGGCGGCCACACCTGCTAACGCTCTATCGGCCACAGCTACGGCCTTGTTGAAACCCGCTACTCTATCAATAAAAGGTGCATTGGAAATACCAATGGTATCGGGTACTTGCTGCCAATACATACTTTGTACACCTATGGCATTGGCTTTAATAATGCTGGCATAGGCTACCAAACCCGCTGCATAGCCTCTATCGGCCAATTGTGCGGACGCCCTAATTACATTATCTGCATCCCAAATAGCTTTGGAGGCGGCACTCCAAATATTTCCTAGCAATGCATTAGTATTATCTACTGCTACACCGCCTTGAAAAAATTGAGCCTCCGAAAGGTTTCCGGGGTTTAATAAAAAGGTTTCACCCGTAATTAAACCCGTACAGTTGCTTACGCCATACGTTACGTTTAATGTAAAGGTTCGCTGAATACCTACGGCGGCGCCCATCATCCCTTTCGGTGAATTAAACACTTGGTCGGATGTGGCGGCACCTGGATTTTGATAATCTTTTTTACAACTAACAGCTCCTAATAAACAGGCTGCGGCTGTAAAACTGTACAATTTCGATTTTATTGTAGTTAACATATAAACTTGTTTTTGGGAGTGAATTAAAAATTACATTGAACGGTAAACTGATATGTTCTTGGAATAGGTACGGCACCAAAATCTATCCCACGTAGCAAGGTACTTTGGCCACCGGCATTCACCTCTGGGTCGTAACCTTTGTAGTTATCAAAACTAATTAAGTTTCTACCCGCAGCGGTAATATTTATGCTTCCAAAACCTTTTACTTTACCTACATTATAACTGATAGCCAATTCACGCAATTTTACAAAGCTACCATTATCTATTCTCCACTCTTCTATCGCATAAATACCTTGTGTAGCACTAATATACCCTCTTGGCAAAAAGCCGTTATGCTCCAATTCTGCTACTTTACCATTACCCACACCTTGGCGAGTTCTGTAATCGGCATTAAACACATCTACACCATGTACCGCATCTAGCTGTACACGTGCACTCCATTTTTTGTAGCTAAACTCATTTACTAAAGTGGTGGTATAATCTGGGTTAGGGTCGCCAATTACTTTACGTAAAATACCGCCTGTAGGTAAACCATTTGGGTCTCTGGCAGTGCTGTACTGCAAAGGATTCAAGCTGGTATTTTGGGTACCACGCTCTATTTGAGGTATACCCAAACTGTTAGTAACCAAACCATTGGTATTTAAAGGCAAGCCTAAATTATCAAACTGTACTGGACCGCCATTGGTAGCAAAAAATGTTCCGTAAAAAACACCAATTGGCTGACCTTGAATAATAGCCACGGGTGCACCAGCATTGGTAGCCAATAAGTTTAGCGACTGGCCAATATTGATGGCTTTGTTTCTGTTGCGGTTAAAAATACCTGTTACTTCCCAGCGGAAATTTTTATTCACTATTGGTTCGCCACGAAGTACTATTTCAAATCCTTTGTTTTCAAGCGATCCAAAATTATCTCTTAAACTACTGAAGCCAGTGGTAGGGGCAATAAAACGGTTGATTAACAAATCGTCTACTCGCTTATTGTATACGTTCACTGTTAAACCTAAACGATTGTTTAAAGCGGCTATATCCACACCAAACTCCAATTCCTTCTGGCGTTCCGGACGCATATTGGGGTTGGCTAAAACGGTGCTTGAATTCAAATTGGTTCTACCCAAAAAGCTATTGGAACTATAGTTGTTAAAACGCTCAAATGCACCAATGCCTGTAAGGTTTCCACTTTCACCGTATGCTACACGTACTTTCAATAAATCTACCCACTTACTTAATTTCGAATTTTTGAAATAATCTGTGCTGCTTAGCACGTAGCTACCACTAGCTTTTGAATACAATTGGGTACGCTGATCTTGTGCAAAAACACTAGAACCATCTTGGCGTAATGCACCCGTGATAAACAATTGATTTCTGTACTTAAAATTCTGCTGTACAAAGCCACCACTAATGCTCAATTCGCTTCTATCATCCACGTTTGGTAAAATAGTAGAAGCAGCATTAAAGGTTTGCACAAACGGTGCTAAACCACGGCCATGTAGCAATTGGTAATTGTTTCTTTCATACTGCACAGAATACCCTAATTGGGTTACGCTTGTCCAGTTTTTATTGATATTGGCTGTGTAGGTAGCATTCAAATCGTGGTTGATGGCAAAGAAGTTATTTGCGGCTGTACTAGCATACCCATTTTGTGTAGGGTCTAAAGTAACACCACCACCAAAAAAACCAGTGCTTACGTTGTACGCAAAAGGCGGAATAAAAGTAGTTCCTACTTGAGCATAATTATCTATACCCATTGTGTAATCAATGGTTAAATTCTTAATAGGCTTTAATTTAATACCAGCATTGGCTAAAATACGGTTAGTGCTTTGGCGTTGCTTAATATCTTCAATAACGCTGATGGGGTTTACCCTACCAAAGTTACCTACTGCTTGCAAATTTCCTAACGCATTACGCTCCCATATATTATGAAAGTTTCCAATAATGGTAACACTGTTCATGGGCGAGTAAAAGCTATTACCATCTGGCTTTTCGTTGGCGGCACTATTTACATAGTTTAAACCTACGTTTACCGTAGCCCATTTATTTATTACCTGCTCTATATTGCTTCTAAAGCTATAACGCTGAAAATCGGTATTTCTAATAATACCTTGGTTATAGAAATAAGAACCACTTACAAAGTATTTGGTAGTGGCTGTACCGCCGCTTACACTAACATTATTATCGGTACCTAATCCGTTTCTAAAAATCACATCTTGGTAATCGTACCTAGTTACATTGGTTCTGTTAGTAAGCGTAGGTGTTAAAATATCCTGGGTTTGAGCCAACGGACCGTCGGTAGGGCCGCCAAACTTAGTAGCAGCATTGTTTACAGGTAATTTTTTGCGAAGCTCACTGCTCATAATAGAGGTAGAGAACAGTACTTTAGGAGCACCGCTTACACCTTTTTTG
>RDXK01000141.1 GCA_004292605.1 Bacteroidota bacterium | reverse complement strand
TACTGGCGAACAAACGTTGTATTTTTCCTTGGGTGCACACCCTGCGTTTAATGTGCCATTTTTACCTAATACTAGTTTTACCGATTATCATTTGGCATTCGATATGCCAGAGAATGCAGCCATTTGGCCGCTTACAGCCGATGGTTTAATTGCCGACCAGCCAATGCCGTACTTGCAAAACCAACAAACCATTGCTTTACAAAAACAATTGTTTGCTAAGGATGCACTAGTATTTAAACAACTGCGTTCCAATGCCATAAGTATAGTACATACTGCTACCAATGCTTATGTGAAAGTGAGTTATCAGCAATTTCCTTTTATGGGTATTTGGAGTACCAAACAAGCCGACTTTGTGTGTATAGAACCTTGGTGTGGCATAGCCGATAGTGAACACGCAACGGGAAACTTAGAACAAAAAGAAGGTATAGAAACTTTGGCATCACAAAGCCTTTTTGAACGCCAATGGGAAATAAGCTTTTCTACTAATTCTTAAAAATAGCAGCATCTATTCCCTTATTTACTACGTAGTTTTTATAGGAAATTTCCACCTTGCCTTTTTTATTCTTTAGCTTGTCTAAATCGCTTTGCTGCTTGGTATCTTGAAACTCTAGGGTAATGCCTTTGGGTAATTTATAATCCTTGGTGTTAAAACTAAAAATCACTTTATCTGGCAAGCCTAACTGAGCATATTTACCAAAATACAATTGCATATCGTAGGTACCATTTTCCTTGGTAGTACTCACTGCTTTTCTAATCAATAAATTCTCCTCATCTATGTATAAGGTAGTAAGTACAATATTGCTATTCTCATCGGTAGGTATCACTTTTACCAACTTAACTTTTGTGCCTTCAAAAACAGCATCTCCGGCAGCTAAAGCCACATAATCATCAGCCGCAATAATGGTACTCATATTTACAGAAATACCACCTTTAGGCAATAAAGAAATACCACCATCCTTTACTAGTTTAAAGCTGTTAGGCTTTTTATAAAAAACTTTTATTTTACTAATGGGTGCTTTAATAAACACTATGTCGGTTTTCATTACGCCTTCGGCGGTGTAATCGTTCACTACATCCAACTTAGCTTTTACTTTCTTTACCAAGGCAGTCATATCCTGTGCATGTAACTCACCTATGCCCAACAAACAAACAATGGCTATAAAACGTATCATCATTTCTTAACTATTAATATCTTTTTTATGAAAAAAGTACATGGCTGCACCTACAAAACCTACAATGTGCAAACCCAGTATCCATAAGGAATTTATGATTCTACCGGGGTTTTGAATAGAGCCTACAATGGCCTCGTTGTTTTCGTTTACTTGCTGATCAAAAAACTCCTTCCAACTATTCATGTGTGTTACAAAAAGGTAGGGCTGTATGGTGGCGTATAAGGGTATGTTCATAGTACTTAAAATAGTTAGAAATACGATGATGCTCATGGTAGTAACAATAGGGCCAATACTGTTATCGGAAAAAACACTGGTTAAAAACCCTAGGGCCGCTACTGTAGTCATGGCCACAGCGGCAAAAGCAAAGGCACCGCAATACCGCCAAAAAACATCGTTCTTTTCTATTAAAACTATGTAGCTGGATTTGAACAGAAATAAATCATCTGTACCAAACACCCACATACTTACAAACAAGGCCAAAATAGCTAACCACACTAGTAACGCCAATGTGTAAAAGGTAGCCGCTACAAACTTGGCTAGCACTATCTCCCACCGGGCATAAGGCTTAGTAAGCAATAGCCGAAGCGTACCCATGTTGGCTTCGCCAGAAATCATATCGGCGGCAATTAAAGTAATCAGCAACGGAATATTTACCAATAACATTTGTAAAATAATATAGCAAATCAAATACCCGTTTAACACATTACCATTTACCTCAATGCTGCTGGTGGTGCTCATCATAAAATCTACATACGAAGCACCATCTACCTTTAAACCAATTTGTACGGCAGCAATTAAAGCAGTAATGGCTACAAAGGAAATATAGGTTCTAGGGCGTTTACTAATTTTAAAAAGCTCAATTTGTATAAGTTGCCACATGCTGTTTGCCGCTTGTAATGTTTAAAAAATAATCCTCTAATGTTTGCTTGGGGGTTATGGCATATATCTGCACACCTTGCTGTACCAACCAAGTAGTAATTTTTGGTACGTCGTACTTAGGTAGCTGTAGCACACAAGTATTCTCCCGCATGGGTTGTAGGTAATTGGTCCATTCGCTACTTTGTAATAGTGCTTGGGTTCTAGCACCATCTTGCGTATCAATAGCCAGCAAAATTTTATTGGGGTCTAGCAGTTCCCCGGCGTTTCCTTCCACCAGTTTTTTACCCTTATCTATTATGAGAATTCTTGTAGCTACTTGCTCTATTTCGCTTAATAAATGACTGGATACAATCACCGTTTTCTGGTGTGTTTTGCTAAGCGATAATATTAGGTTTCGAACATCGGCAATGCCCTGAGGATCTAGTCCGTTCGTAGGTTCATCTAATATTACCAAAGGTGGATTATGAACCAATGCTATAGCTATTCCTAAACGCTGCTTCATGCCTTGGGAAAAGGTTTTTACCACATCGCTGGCACGGTTAGCAAGGCCCACAATTTCTAACTGGTTCATCAGCACTTGCTTGCCATGCGGCACCCCACTTAGTTTAGCAAAAACTTCCAGGTTTTCATAGGCACTCATGTATTTATACAAATCGGGCTTTTCAATAACGGCACCAATATTTTTGAGTACTTGTTTTTTATTACCGGCTAGCTGTACGCCGTTTACGGTAATAGTGCCGCTAGTGGGCTGAATAAGACTGGTGAGCATACGTATGGTGGTACTTTTTCCGGCACCATTTTGACCCAAAAAACCATACACATCGCCTTTGTTTACGGTGAACGACAAATCATCTACCGCTGTAAAATTTGAGAAACGCTTACTTAAGCCGCTTACTTGAACCAATTGTTCCATAATAACTGTAACAATACAAAGCTATTGTGGTTCTACCAAAGCGGAGTTATTTTATGGCTAGCTAGGCTTTAAATACTGCTGTAAAGTGGCTACATAATTTTCAAATGCAGCAATACCCTGTGGGGTGATTTTGCAATTGGTTAACGGATAATTATCCTTAAACGTTTTGGTAACTTCCACGTAGCCTGCTTCTTTCAGTTTTTGAATTTGCACAGAAAGATTACCTGCCGTAGCACCTGTTTTTTCCTTAATAAAGGTAAACTCTGCCTCCTGCAAGCTTATTAACAAACTTACCACGGCAAGCCGAAGCTGCGAGTGCAATATGGGATCGAGTTCCTTAAACATTAGCTGGAGCATGCTTGGCCTGTAAATATTGTTTACGCATAATAATGCCGGGAACTAACCAGTTTCCTATAGCCACTACCGCAGCAATAAGGTTATCGTACTTTGCATTGGTGTATAGGGTTACAAAAAATAGTACAATATTTAGGATACCGCCTATAAGCATAGGTTTATTTTGATGCCCAATACCCGTAATAAGCGTGGGTACAGCAAATAAAATAAGTAGTAAGCTGATATGACTGTAAACGGTGTAAAAGGCTGTATCTATAATTTGCCCGGTAGCAGTATCTTTTAACAGAACGGCTAAATTTCGCTGGGCCATTAACCCCTCAGTAGCAGCGGGAACCAGATTGAAATAAAACACCAACATAAAAATGCTGATACCATAAACCGACCATACGGCGTTAATCACATCATCATCATGCCGCTTTGCTAGTCGCTTTTGCAAACGCTCTTTGCGTACAATAAATATTTGTGGAATCAAAGCCAATAAACACAGCAACCAAGGATCGAACCAGCCGTAGGAAATATCAAATTCTGCTTTTATGTACGATAAAATACCTGCTAAAGCCACCACGGTACCCCACATAAGTGCACCTATACCATTGCGGTTTACACCACCTTTGGCCTTTTGAATCATGGAACTTATTAACTGTAAACTCTCTAGTTCCGTAAGGGGTTTTTGATTATTCATACTCATGTACGTTGTTAAGTTTAAACAGCCTTTTTGCTATATTGTTGTTGTAATAAATGTCCGGGTATTATCCAAGCTACTAATACAGCCAAGCTAACGCATAATAATAAAAAAGCATTATCAAAAAACAATGCTACCAAGGCCATCAACCAGCAAAATATACCACCAAAAATTAATGGCTTAAACTTCATTACATAGCCACTTAAAAAAGTAGGTGTACCATACAGCATAATTAAAAACGGATACACACTAGCCCAGCCAAATTTTGTAAATGCCGCCACGGAAATTATAATCATGCCGGCTAAAAAACACAACCAAAACATAGCAATCAACTCCTCGGCAAAACTTTTAGCCTGCTGTTTTTTAGTACGCTTTAACTGGTAAACTGTATGTATTATATTGGCCACTATTACCAAATTCCAAACCCAGTAAGGTTTTATGGAACCTAGTGCATCGCCCAATTTTATTCCAATAAAGTGTAGCATCGAACAAGTAAATATGGTATAGCCCCAAAGCAAGTACACAAAACCATTATCGGCAAAATTTGCTTTTGCTTTTTGAATCATCTCCTCAATTATCTGTAAGCTTTGTAACGGACTTACTATGTTTTGCTCACTCATATTTTGCTAATATTATTATTACTTAGTTAAATGCTTTTTGCTCGCAAATTTAGCACGCATACGTGCTATAAATACGCTTCCAACCAGTGTAGGTGCTAACCAAACCGCTAAATTAAACGGATAGTCCACTTGAATATTTACTACTAAAAAAGCGGTGTAGGAAGCTATTAAGGCGCCCACCATGCGGGTAATATGGTTGCCCAGCCAAACGTTTTTTATAGCTACAAAAAACAACCACCGAATATCGAGCCAAACGTATAAAAAACTCACCGCAGAAAATACGCAGGATACTATTCCAAAACTATTACCAGCCAGTAAACTACGAATGCCTATAAACGCCATGTACACCGCAAACGCACTGCCAAAGGCAAGTACAGCATAATCGAACCAAGTACTACCCGTTTTGCGGGCTTGTACCACACGCCTGCCAGTAAGTGTCATTTGTGCGGTAAAACCACCTACCCCAAATAACATCCAGTTTTGGTGGGTGGGTAGCTGACTTACCACCAAGGCTGTACTAGCAGTGGCCAACATTGCCCAGTAAAATACCAGTCCTACATTTTTATGTAACACACTGCCTTTTTTAGCAATGGCGGCAATGGTACCCGCTATAAGGGCTATACTGCCTGCTACTATATGTACTACTAATAAACTACTGAACAATGATGGCATATAAACTGCTTCTAAAACTTATTTATTACATTTTTCAAGCATACTTGCAGCTTGTTCTTTACCCCAAGTAGGTGCTATGGGCGATGCTGGCTTTTCCTCGTTATACAAGGCTACTGCTTTTTCAAAACTTGCTTTTGCCTTGGCTTTACCACCACCAAAAGCCTCTGGCGTGTTAAATAAACTCTGGCCTTGCATGTAATGTAAGCGTGGGTTTTTAGCATCTAACGCAAAACCTTCGTCTAAAGCTTTTTGGGCTTCTTGGCCGTAAACCTGCCAGCGAGTCATAGGGTCTACCATCATTTGGGCTGTGCTAGCCATGTACTTAACGGCATATAATTCACTGCTGTTTTGAATAGCTTGTGCTTTGTTTACCAATTCCTTGGCTTTATTACCAAGAGCATCTTTCTCGGTATTGGGTGCAGCAAAAGCAGCCCAGCTGTTTAGTAAAGCGGCATAGTAGTAAGGTAACCATTGTGTTTTTTCGGCATCGCCTATTCTTTCAAACTTGGCAGCTAAATCTACATGGTCTTGTACTGTTTTAAGGTTACCCATGCCTGCTAAATTTGCGCCCATGGCACCATAATATTTTTCGCTTTGTGCAAAAACGGTAGCTACTGTGCCTAATAAAAAGGCGGAAATGATCATTAACTTTTTCATGTTTTTTGTTTTAAGTGTATTAAGAAAGTTGATTTATTTTTTTTCGTTTTTTAGCTTTTCATATTCCCTTTCGGTACTTACAATGTTTACGTTCAAATAGGCATCGGCATACTGGAAACCTAAACCAATTCCCCAACCTAGTATTACCCAAACAGGCCAGAAAGTACGTATGCTAAAACCCAATACTGGAAAGGCTGTTACAAACCAGATACCTATTAAAAATGCATTGATAATTAGGTAAGAGAAGGCACTTTTTTTAAACTTAGCACGCTTTTTTGCAAGTATCCAAAGTTCATCGTTTTGTGAGGGATTGTTTGACATATTTATTTATTTTAGTATGATTATAAATTGTTATTAATAGCATCTTGTCTTCTATCTACTCCCCAGCTTAAAAACACTCCAAGAAAGTAAAACCTTGGTGCTGGTAGGGTTACGGCTACCTTATTGCTACCATCATGGCTGTAATTGTAGCCAAATACTGGGTTTGCATTGGTTACGTTGGTTACGCTGGCTACCACTACCGCAAAGGCTTTGCCTATTTTGGTAAGATAGTTGGCACTAAAACCAAGGTTATGGAAGTTTTTGGTTACACCTTGATCCGCTATGGCAAACTGTGAGCCAGTGTTTACAAAGTTATAGTAAGGCCTTCCCGTGGCAAAAGAATAAGTAAAGTTGAAACCTGTATTTATTTTAGAAATGAACTTCTTCACTACTAAGCTAGCAGTATGTTCTGCAGCAAAAGTAGGTGCTAGGCGAGATGGATAGTTGTTAAAGGTACGCTCTGTATTTAAGTAACTATAGGTAACCCAGTAATCTAATCCGCTGATGGTTTTTTTATCTCTCCAGAAAAACTCTATACCCTTTGCGTAACCATCGCCACCGTTGGCAAAACTACCATTGATAGGGCTTGTGGTAATAAGGCTGTGATACTGTTTGTGAAAAGCTTCCACACGTAGGGTTTGTAAGGTAGTTTGGTGTATAAAGTTCATCATGTAATGATCTGCTTTCATATAACCCAAGTTAGCGGCACTACGCATTAAATTATTTACTTCAGGCGATTGGAAAAACTGACCGTAGATTACACTCATGGTGCTTTGTTTACCCACTTTATACGCCATAGATAAACGAGGTGCAATATTGCCCTGGGCTATAGCAGTACTGTACTCACCACGTACACCTATTTTAGCTGCCAAATTATTAGTTACATATATATCGCTTTCAGCAAAGGCGGCAGTAAGGTTATCTTTCAAAGTAAATTTAGTTCCATTAATGGTGGTGGTATTATAACCGTACCAGTTTTCGGCACCAAACCTTAGTACACTTATACCGCTTAAACGCTTATCAAATACCAGTTTTATTTGACTCAAATCGGATTGATTGGTAAGGTCGAAATTTCTATTATCTAACCAAGGCTTACCTGTTCCCGTTACGTTTTGGTTGCTACCATTTTGAATATTGCTAGCGATAATATCTTTATTGGTACTATAACTTATACCTAGGTTTAGTTTCCAGCCACTGCCAAAGTTTTCTCTCCAGCTAAGGTTATTGTACCAGTTGTAATTGCTAATACCAAAAGCATCTTTTAAACCTGCACTGTCAATATTTGGTCGGCGTAAACCAATGCTATTGGTAGCATATTGCGTATAAAATTTTACGATGCCTCTTTTGGTTTTGATTCTAAAATTGGCATCGCCATTTTGCAAAACAGGTATCGTGAAAAAATCGGGCGTTTGCTTTACCAATGAAAAAGTAGGTGTAAGGTTGGTATAGCCTACGTTAAAACCATAGGATGCATTTTTTTTCTTGGTAATTTTTTGCAAGCCTGCACCTAAAAAAACCGATGTAATGCTGGCGGAAATTTCACTTTTCTCAGGAATATCTATGCTTTCTAAAATTACTGCACTACTCAATGCTTGGCCATATAAGGCACTATAACCGCCCGTGCTAAAAACAGTGCCTTTAAATAAATTCGGTTGAAATCTTCCGCGGCTGGCAATGTTGGGAACACTAGCGTTAAACGGATTGTTTACCACTGTACCATCTATAAATTGTTTGGTTTCAAAACCTGCTCCACCACGTACAAACAAACCTTCCTGCTCACCTACTTGCTGTGCTCCGGGTAAAGTTTTTATAGCGGCAGTAATATCGGCATTGGCACCACCGGTAGTGTATACATCTAAACTGCTTAGTACGGTAGCGGCTCTTTTTTTGTCGCCTGCTTCAAAACTACCAGCAGTTACGGTTACTGCCTTTAACTCATCTAACTTTTCTTTCAATTGTAAGGTTACAGTTTGGTCGGCTCCTTTACATATTACTAAGGCTTCGGCATCTTTATAACCCATCATAGTGGCTACTACATATTGGGTATCTTTCTCTGTGGTTTTAAATCTAAATTTTCCAGTGCTGTCGCTCACGGCACCGTCGTAGGCATTTTTAATAGCCACGCTAGCACCTTGCAAAGGGCGGTTTCTTTGGTCAACCACTTTACCAGAAATTTTTGTTTGAGCGGCAGCGGCAGTGCCCAAACTAACTGCTATAAGAAGGAATAAATTTTTCATGCTATTTCGCTTTGACAGGACAAACATAGACTAGTTTATTTTATAAACCTAACTAAAAAACAAATTAGTTAATTAAAAAAAGATTAAAAGAATAGACTCCAGTTCTACCATTCCATTACTTTTATGTGCATTACCCTGCGTAAACAACCCCAGATGTGTACACGATTTATTGGTTCCCAACTTATTTGTTCCCTATTGGCAAGCCTAGCAGCCCTTACTGCACAAGCCCAAAAGAAGACCGAGATTGAGATACATGGCCAAGTTTGGCTAACCACCGACTATAATTTTCAATCGCAGGATCCAAATTGGTTTGAAATGCTTCGTCCATCAAAAATCTCGAACGATAAAGGCGAGGCTTATGCCGGTAATGGTAATTTTTCAGTAGGTGTTAGGCCTTCACGTTTTGGTATACAAGTACGGCAAGCCACCGAAAAAGGAATGATTAAAACACAGTTCGATTTTGATTTGGTGGGTAATGGCAATAATGTAGGCCAAACCAGTTTCCGATTATTCAATGCGTATGTAGAATGGAATGGCTTTGCTTTTGGTAAGAAAAACTCCGTATTTATGGATGGTGCAGTGGTACCAAGCACGGTAGATTTTTTTGGTCCGTGTGGTATGGTTTTGCTCCGCAACGCACAAATAAGTTATAAAGCCATAGATACCAAGGAACATGAAGTGATGGTGGGCTTGGAAAATCCGAACGCCACATCCGACCTTGGCCAATACGGAGCAGATTTTGATTTTGGAAACCGATTGAACAATATGCGGTTTATAACAAAGGCGCCGGCCGTAGCTGCTCACTATAAACGCAACTTCCCCCATGGGCATATACAAGTGGCTGCCTTAGCAAAATATACCGCTTGGAACGATGGTGATAAAACCGCCACACAAGATTTATCGGGCAGCACATGGGGCTACGGAGCCAATATTACCGGTGCTTACAAACCTCTGCCGCAGTTACAGCTACTTGGTGCTTTTGTGGCCGGCAAGGGAATTCAAAACTATTTAAACGATGGCACGGCCGATATAGGTGTACAACGAAACTATGCCAATAGCTTTCAACCTATTATTGGTAAGCCTATTCCATTTATAAGTTTTATGGGCTATGCCACCTACGGGTGGAACAAGTATTGGTCTACCACGGTAGGCTACTCCGCCATGCACCACCAAACATTTAATACACAACTTAACAATGCCTTGCAAGTAGGCGGCTATGCTACCGTAAACCTACTGTACAAACCAACGCCCCAATTTACTTTTGGTATAGAGTACCAGCACGCCCACCGGCGGAACACTAATTTTATAGGCGATGCTGTTTTTGCACTGCCTGCCGCAGCGGGTAAAAGCTTTGCCATACATAAAGTACAAGCTATGCTGGTGTACAAGTTTAGTAGCTTATAATGCAGTGCTACCTACCGCATCTGTTGAATTTCCCGCTGAATATTTTCTAAGGTAGCCAATAGTTCCTGCACATCATCTATACGGTTTATGTACGTAAGGTTATCGGCCTTATCAAAAGCCAATAAATTACTTACGCCAAAACTGCCAGTTTTATAGTTTAAACAAAACCGCCAACGGTTTACACCGGTATAGCATTCCAGCATAATACCACCCCTAGTAAAATATCGATACTCTGTAAAACGAGCAGCATCCTGACTGGTTTTCATAGTTCGAATAATTTCCTGTAAATACCCTATCACTTTTGGTAGCTCATCCGCATCTATATATTCTGCTGCACTTAACGGAGCATCGGTAAATATGTTTCTATTAGCCCGTGCATCTATACGCACCGCATACATTTTTTTACCATTGGCCAACTCTTCCAAAACACTTAGGTATACAAAAACATCACGGATATTTCCACGCTCCTCCATATGGTATTTTACATTTACCCGATCATAATTTAACCGTTTGGAAAAGTGTGATACAAACTCTGGCGATGGCTTTATAATTACAGTATCTATTTGGGCTGTTGCGTACATACAAATGCACGAAAAAAGAATGGGTAAAAAATATTTCATATTTGGGCATTTTTTATAAAAGTAAAAACAAATAATATATGAAACAATTCGTGGGAATCATCCTTAACACAATATAGGATACTTACTTCGCCTCCGCTACAATGTGTAGTTTTCCTGTCACAAGTCTGTGTGCATGCAACCGTAAGTAAACCGTGTCGCTGTACCAGTCAAATCTTAGCGTGCTATCAATATTACCGGGCGGCAAAGCCACATCTTGTACATAAATAGTGTCGGTGCAGGTACCCTTAACATGTACAAGCATACCAATAGGACCACCCCATATACTTTCCGACGCTTTGAACATAAATGTTGCTTCTTTAATACTAGTAACCGTTACATCGACCTTACTCTTTCTCCAGCAAGATGTTAGAACTGTAAAACAAAGGCTCAATAAAAAAATGTGTTTCATAAATAATCATTTTTTAGCTAATGTAATTTTAATATCAGTAATCATAACACCGTTTGTACAAATCCCTACTGCACACCACTCACTTCCACATCCTTTACTATTTTACCTACCAGCCCTTGCAGTACTTTACCGGGCCCCACCTCCGTAAATGCGGTAGCACCTGCGGCATGCATATTTTGCACAGTGGCCGTCCACCGTACTGCACCCGTTAACTGCAATATCAAATTTTCTTTTATTTGTTCAGGCGTAGTTACCGCAGCTGCTGTATAGTTTTGGTAGATGGCACATACCGGTGTGGCAAATTCGGTAGCACGTATAGCCGCCTCTAACTCCTGCTGTGCGGGCAACATTAGCGGACTGTGAAACGCACCACCCACGGGCAATACCAAGGCCCTTTTAGCACCAGCCACCTTCATGGCTTCACATGCTTTTTCTACACCTTTTAAACTGCCACTTATTACTAGCTGCCCTGGGCAGTTATAGTTTGCAGCCACTACCGTTTCACCCGTTTCGGCTTGCACTGTAGCACATACTTCATTTACTTTTTCATCGGCCAAAGCCAATACCGCTGCCATAGTACCAGGATTGGCCTCACAGGCTTTTTGCATAGCATTGGCACGTACACATACCAATCTTAAAGCATCGGCAAAGCTTAGCGTACCATTAGCCACCAACGCAGAAAATTCGCCCAAACTATGACCTGCTACCATATCCGCCGGTGGTAAACCACTTGTTAAATACGCAATAGTACTATGTATAAAAACTGCCGGCTGCGTTACATTGGTGGCACGCAATTGCTCCTCGGTACCCGCAAACATAATTTCGCTGATGGCAAAACCCACTATAGCATCAGCCTCCGCAAACAATGCTTTTGCCTGCTCACTACTTTCATATAAATTTTTTCCCATGCCTACAAACTGGCTGCCTTGCCCCGGAAATATATACGCTTTTGCCATGCTGTTTTTTGTGCACAAATATACCACCGCACCCATTACCAAGCACGCCTTGCTAATACGTTATTAGTTTTGGGGCTTACCCACAAGGGGTCGGGCTGTTTGCAGTAGTCCTCACTCCGTTCCGGGCTACTTGCTGCCATCCCTAAGCCAGGGCTTTCTACCAGCCTATTTTCTTTAGTATGGCTTTGCACACTTCTCCATCCTTGGCATCCAGCTTACGCAAGTTTCCTACACGTTGCCCAAAAATCCACTTACCGTCTTTCGTGCGACTATCCACTCCCGCAATATGTATTTTGCAGTCATGACATTTTATTACCGAAAATGGAGTGAATAAAGTTGTATCAACAGCGATGAATGTTGTAGTAACAAAAGAGTCCTTTATCTCCTTGTTAAAACTCACAGATGTGTTGTATTTAAACCACATACCATCAAGAAGGGTATCTCTACCATACACCTCCTTCACATCCGCATTTGAATTGCTAACACTTTTAGAAAAGTTAATACCCAAACTACTAGTATCGTAATTACCTTGCCTAAGTGCTTTTGCGTCTATTGAAAATTTGTTCAGTAATACGTATTTATTGGCGGTAAGGTCTGTCACTTTTACTAAAATTGAGTCCTCCGACTTTCTCAATATGAAATCAATTGGAGCTCTCTCACCCTTTTTAAATCTCAATTCTCCAATTGTAATATCATTTTCAGCCACTCCAAACACCGTATCCAAAACCCGATGATGCGATTCTATAAACTCAAACATTTTACCATTTACAACCATAAAAGGGTGTAATTTCTTGCTTAGTAATGTTGGCTCCAACGTCATCTCGGATATTAAATCATACTGGTAGTCTTGCCTATCAGAAACTTTACTAACACTACAGGCAGCTATTCCCAAAAAGAAAGATGCCAACAATAAATATCTCATAAACGGTGTTTTAACTCAAAAATACTTACCAAACACACACTAACCAATATCAAAAAATATTAATTTCAACATATTTAATTTTATACAGCACACCATGTATATAAAAACTACTACTCTCATTACCGCACTAGTTATGAGTATACTGCTGAATGCACAAGCTTATCAGCGAAAAATAGTTCCTATCAAGTTACAAACAGACCAACTGGAGTTTGTTACCGACTATTTACAGCATATTGTAAAGCGTTGGCCTTACACAGGGCAGCAAGGCTGCTTTATATTAAACATTAGCAACCAACCCTACCGCCAAAAACCAGCGAGATTAAGTTTAGAAATGTACCCGTTTTTTTCTCCGGAAGAAAGCTTGAATAGAGTTCCTGAATTGATGTACTACACGGTGGTAAACAATCGCCTTATTTTCATAACGGTACAAAGGCTACATAATGAAATGATTCCACCCAAAATGGAGCTAGATACCACGGCCAAACAGCTGTTTAAAAAATGGCAATATACGCCGGACGGAAAGCCCATTGACGATGGTATGTTACCTTTTCATGTGAGCTGGCGTTTGCACTATTTTAATGGCGATAGACCGCCCATAATAGATTCTTTAGTTTATTAACCTTATTATATATGACAAAACAATTTTTAACCACAGTAGCCGTACTATTACTAGGTAGGGCGTTCGCTCAAGAAACTGCTATACTAGTACAGCCCATGCCGCTGGTACAACCTGCCATTATACAGGAGGTAACCAAATACATACAGGAGCAGGAAAAAACCGATACCGTGTTTGCCAAACAAGGGGCGGTACTTTTATCGTTACTACCTAACCGCACATTTTATAGGCCTAGGTACACTAGGTATCACCTCATCCATATTTACAAAGCACCTAACCCCGAGTATGCCAATATTCATGGCTATACAGAAATTGCTGGCCGCTTGGTACTTATTACCTTACCCATATTAGATAATGGCGTTTTTGCTACCAAGCAGTTCGAGTTTCCCTTGCAGCTGCAAAACTTATTCGCTAAATGGAAATTAACCAGCAGCTCCCTAACTGAAAATGCTGTGCCAAATAACGCCAAACCACGCAGCTTTAGGTACTACCCAGCCATTATAGAAGATGATACAAAACCACCTGTAGAATAATATTTATTACATTTTTTACTATTTGTAATTTTGGACAAATCGGGAATTGAATTCCCGATTTGTCCATTTTTTGTATATCTTTATGGTATGATACAAAGGAAATCGGCGGAGCGATTAATAAAGTTGGCAGCAAGCTTTAGAAGCGTAGCAGTAGTAGGCCCTAGGCAAAGCGGCAAAACTACCTTGTGCAGAAAATGTTTTCCTTCTAAGCCGTATGTATCGCTAGAAAATCCGGATACTTTAGCTTTCTCCCTGGCGGATCCACGTGGGTTTCTAGGCCAGTACCCACAAGGTGCTATACTAGATGAAGTACAGAAAGCCCCACACCTATTTTCCTATATTCAGCAGATACTAGATGAAACCAAAAAGCGAGGCTTATTTATACTTACTGGTTCAAATAATTTTTTATTACAGGAGAATATTACACAAACCCTAGCGGGCCGTGTGGCTTATATGCAGCTACTACCTTTATCGTTACAGGAGCTGCAGGAAGGCAAACAACTAAAAGCCAATTATACATGGCATATTTTTAATGGTGGCTACCCAGAACAAATTACCCGAAAAATTGCCGCTACAGACTGGTACCATGCGTATATAAACACATATATAGAACGAGATGTAAGGCAACTAAAAAACATAAGTAACCTAGCTACTTTTAGTAGATTTCTAAAATTATGTGCCGGCCGAACTGGCCAAATACTCAACTTGGCAAATTTGGGTAACGACTGTGGTATAGATGCTAAAACTGCAGCAGCTTGGCTTAGCCTGCTAGAAAGTAGTTATATTATTTATCTGCTAAAGCCTTACTACGAAAACTATAACAAACGAAATATAAAATCGCCCAAACTATATTTTGTAGATACAGGCTTAGCCTGTGCCCTATTGGGTATTACCGAGGCTAAACAAATTAGTACGCATGCTGCTAAGGGAGCTTTGTTTGAAAACTTAGCTGTAAGCAACTTATTAAAAAATAGGTTCAATGCTGGCAAGGAAAGCAACTTGTATTATTGGCGAGATAAAACCGGCAATGAAATAGATATTTTATTAGATGATGTAAAGCAAATAACCACCGTAGAAATTAAAGCCGGCGAAACCATAGCGGCCGATTACTTTAAAGGCCTGCATTATTTTGATAAAATAACCACCAAAAAAACCAATAGTATCCTTTTATACGGCGGTAAGGAGGAACAAAAACGCAGCGATGGTACTAGGGTTTGCTCTTGGCCAGCACTAGTAAATTTATAGCCATCACTACATTAGAAATTAAGCCGTTTTAACCATGAGTACTCAAAATAAAAATGGACAAATCGGGAATTCAATTCCCGATTTGTCCATTTTTTATACTAACTGTATTACACTCTATATTCTGTGATGAAGTACCAACCATGTAGAAAGCCGGCTTAGGGATGGCAGCGTTTAGCTGCCAAGGCAAAGCCATTGGCACTAAAAGCGAACAGCCCGACCCCTTGTGGGTAAGCCCCAAACATTTAATAATTAGTTTGTAGTTCTATTAGTTTTAATAGCTCAGCACGTTTAGCTTCTTCCTTAAATGCTCCACCATAAAATGCGGTAACGGTGCTACTGCTATTATCTTCTACACCACGGCTAGCTACACAAAGGTGTTTAGCGTCTATAATCACCGCTACATCCTGCGTATCTAATGCCTGTTGTAAATCCTTAGCTATCTGCACTGTTAAACGCTCCTGTACTTGTGGGCGTTTTGCAAAATGCTGTACCAAACGGTTGAGTTTACTAAGGCCAATTACCTTACCGCTGCTTATGTACGCTACATGGGCTTTACCCATAATAGGCACAAAATGATGCTCGCAATTGCTATAAAACTGTATGTTTTTTTCTACCAGCATTTCCTGGTAGCGGTACTTGTTTTCGAATAGAGCAATAGCGGGCTTATTGGCCGGATTTAAGCCTTTAAATATTTCCTTTACGTACATTTTGGCTACACGCTTAGGGGTACCTTTTAGGCTATCATCGGTTAAATCGAGCCCTAAGGTTTCCATAATGGCAGCAAAGTGCTTTTGTATAATGGCTACTTTTTCATCATCGGTTTTATCAAAAGCTGTGGGCAGCATGGGTGTATCTAAATTGGTGCTCACGTGGCTGTCGCCCATTTCATCTATCATTAAATCGCTTAGTTCCATGTATTATTAATTTATGGGATATTTTACAAAATTTCTTTCGGTTTCAAACAAGCGTACTTGTATATCTAAACTGCTATCTATGGCTGGCCTAAGCAGGTTATAAATTACAATAGCAATATTTTCAGCGGTGGGGTTTAGTGTGGCAAACTCCGTAGTATCTAGATTCAAATTTTTATGATCGAACCTATCTAGTACTTCCTTCTTTATAATATCGCTTAGTACTTTCATATCTATCACGTACCCAGAAACGGCGTCGGGTACGCCTACTACTTTTACTATTAACTCATAGTTATGCCCGTGGTAATGTGCATTATTACATTTACCAAAGATGCGTTCATTTTCCTCGGCTGTGAGTGCTGGGTTGTGTAACCTATGGGCAGCGTTAAAGTGCTCCTTTCGGTACACGGCTACTTTATTGTTCATGAAGTATATTCTATCACTTAATTTTAAAACAGAAGTGTGCTGTTTATTCGGTAAGTGTACTATATATAACTACGTAGGAAAGAAATTGTTTACTAGCTGTTTTTTATTAACCAGTTTTTAGGTTTTACTCTCCAAAATATTCCACGTAAATACGCGGGGTTTCGTACAGTTTTATACAATGTAGCTGTACGTTTTGCGGCAAATGTGGCTGTAGCTGCTGCCAAATATTGGTAGCCAATACCTCGGTACTACACATTTTTCCTTGCAAAAAATCTACATCTAAATTTAGGTTTTTGTGATCTAGCTTTTTAACCACATGGGTTTGTATGAGCTTGCTGAGATGTTTTACATCCATCAAAAAACCAGTATCGGGGTTAATGGAGCCTTTTACCGTAACATATAACTCAAAGTTGTGCCCATGCCAGTTTTCATTGGCACATGCACCAAAAACTTCCTCATTTTGCTCCTTGCTCCAGCTAGGATTAAAAAGCTTATGGGCTGCGTTAAAATGTTCTAATCGGGTTAAATACACCATTACTCACTCTAAAAATGAGGTGCGAAGTTACAGAATTCTAAGAAATTGGTTTTGGGAATAGGAATTGGAATTTTTATTAATAGCGACCGTACACCCAAACTACTTCTCGGTTTCTGTCTTTGTACACCGTGTTATAACCGTATCTATCCCGGTTATAGAAGTAGATATTGTACCCTAAGGATATACCCACCGCTACGCCCAGAAGAAAGAACAGTAAGTTGCGTGAACGTGACATGAACAATTATTTTAAAGTACAAAGATACCTCTAATATACAAATTGGTGGTTAAATAACACTAAAACGCCCTATAATGTACCTTTAC
>RDXK01000077.1 GCA_004292605.1 Bacteroidota bacterium | reverse complement strand
GCCATTGCCGATGGTTTGGTAACCGTAAATGGCGAGGTAGAAAAAAACAACTATAAAATTCGCCCGGGCGATGAAATTGTGGTTATTCAATACACTAACCCCGAATACACCACACTAAAGCTAGAACCTCTACCGCTAAATATAGTATATGAAGATGCTCATGTACTGGTGTTGAACAAACCAGCCAACCAAGTAGTACACCCAGGTGTAGGTAATTTTTCTGGCACTTTGCTCAATGGTATTGCCTACCATTTAGTAAACCAAGATGATAGTATTACGGAGGAAACCCTACCCCGTTTTGGTATGGTGCACCGGATAGATAAAAATACCACAGGCCTTTTAGTAATAGCCAAAAACCAAGCAGCCGCATCGCATTTGGCCAAACAATTTTTTAACCACACGGTGCACCGCCGCTATGTATCCCTGGTTTGGGGCGATGTAGAACAGGATGAAGGCACTATAACCGGTCATATTGCCCGCCACGAACGATTTAGAAAAATGTTTGACGTTTACCCCGATGGCGATCAAGGGAAGCATGCCGTAACGCATTACAAAGTTTTACAGCGGTTTCAGTATGTAACCTTGGTGGAATGCCGACTGGAAACAGGCCGAACCCACCAAATTAGGGTACACATGAAGCATATTGGCCATACCCTTTTTAACGATTGGGAATATGGTGGCGATAAAATTTTAAAAGGCACTATTTATACCAAATACAAGCAATTTGTAGATAATTGCTTCGAAATATGTAACCGCTGTGCATTGCATGCCCAGCAATTAGGCTTTATTCACCCTGTTACGGGGCAGCAAATGATGTTTGAAACGCCTCTACCTACCGATATGCAACAAGTGATTGAAAAATGGCAACGCTATGTTGCGGGTAAATTAGGCCCGCAGGAAATATCCTAAAAAATTGTTAACTTTAAAGCCAAAACGAATCCGTTACATGCGTTTCATCCTACTACTATTTACGGTGCTTTTTTGCGGAATTTTACAAGCCCAAGTATACCAGTTTCCCAGCACGTTTTCAGCGGCAGGCGGTACGGTTACCAACTGTTCCGGTACTTTTTTAGATAATAATCCCTTTGGCAATTACGGCAATAACCAAGCATATTTTGGCACATTTACCCCTAGCACCGCCAATCGAAAAATTCGGTTAACGTTTGCTACGCTTCGTATAGGAACTGGCGACACCCTGAGCATTTTTGATGGCCCCGATACTACGGCTCCTACTATTGCCCGAATTACAGATTTTGTGGCGGCTGGCGGCTACACGGTATTGGCAGGTAATAATAACCCAACGGGTAGCATTAGTTTTCGCTTTAGCTCGGATGCTAGTGTAGTAGATAGCGGCTGGAACGCTACTGTTGCATGTGCCTTTCCTTGCCAAGCCATCAACGGGCAAATTACCAGTCCGGGAAGTTTTGGTACGGGTACCTTTATCTACGCATGTTTAAATGATACCATTCCTTTCACGGCTAACTTAACGTTTAGCCAAAATAACACCAATTACTCACAAACCCCGGCCAATGTTAGGTATGCTTGGCGTTTTGGTGGCCTTGGTGCCGATACCACGGGCATAGGTATACCCACCGTCCGTAGACGAATAACGGCAGCTCAAGGTTATAGAATTAATGTAGATATTACGGATAGTAATGGCTGTAGAAACACGCAAACTATTTTTGTAAATGCAGGTGCAGCTGGAAACCCCAGATTCAATTTATTGGGCGACACGCTTTGCCTAGGCGATACTAGTTTTCTTACCTCCACAAGTACTGTAAACGGACAGGTAGTAAATAATGTTACACCAAGTACCCAAGGGTTTACCCAACCACCCATATCGGGTAACGCATTGTTTATACCAGACGGTCCCACCACACAGCAGCCATGTGTAACGCCCTACTCAGATACTATTAACGTAAACAGTTTTCAACCCGGACAAACATTTACTAGTGTAACCGATTTGGAAAAAGTGTTCATGAATATAGAACACTCCTACGTAGGCGATTTACAAATGAGTTTAAT
>RDXK01000140.1 GCA_004292605.1 Bacteroidota bacterium | reverse complement strand
ATGCATCAAAACTAGGTGTAAAAATGGTGTCGTTTGCGGTGTTGTCTAGTACCTCTTCGGCAGCGGGTGGCAAAGGAAAGGCAGCATCTACTGTGCTAATATTGCCTGCAGCACTGCTCCAGCTAGTATCGTTTACGGGCAGGTTAGGATTGGCTACAAACTCGTTCGATGTATCGCCGTTGCAAGCCCCGAACACCAAGGCTGCTGCACCTACTAGCATGTATATTTTAACCCATTTCCTCATAATACTTACTACGATACGTTTTATTTAAAAATTGCTGCTTTTGTTATTCATCTTCCATTTTATACCTAGCTGCATACCTACTTGGTGATAATGCTGTTTGTAAGGTGACGATGGCGATGTTAGCCCCTGCATATTGTACCTAAAATAAGGCTCTGCAAACACACCTAAACGGTCTGTTATAGGTTTTGCCAAATGCAAACCCGCCATAAATGCTACACCAATATTGTTTTTGTATCCTAATTCCTCACCTATATGTACGGTGCTCATATTTTTATCAAATACGGTGCCTTGGTACCAGGTTTGTAAGTTTACTATCACACCTGTGGTAACCCCTAACTGAAAACGATCGTTGTTCACCACGTTATAGGTTAAGGTTAATGGAATATCTATACTACGTACTAAATTTCTGCTTTTGTAATTGGCATAGCCTACCTGCACAAAACTGCTGGTATCGGTTACTCGTACTGTATCGCCCGGGCCACGTACTACGTTTCTAACGGTGATGATAGTGACGGTTTTACGCTCATTTTCCGACTGGTAAGCAAATTTTTGGGCTAGTTGGGTCAATTGTAAACCCGCTTTTGCATATAAGCCACTGCCTAAGTATTTACTTACTCTAAAACCGGCACTGTAAGTAACAGCGGCCGAGGTAGCACTATCAAAGCGGCGAACAAAGTCGTTCCCACTAGGCTGTGTACCATGAGCAGCTATACCAAGGGCTGGACCAGCATACATTTCCAAAGCCCATTCCTTGTGCGGACGGGAATTTACACTTGGGCAATCGGTGATATTGCTTCCAAACATTTTACCACGTAAATGTGCATCGCTGGCTAAAGAAAAACTGGCCGACTTGTTGGCTGTAAATGGCGTTAACCAATTGTCTTTTGAAAATACGGTATTCTCTGGCGTGATTGAAAACTCATCGTTTGGAGTGAAGAAATGCTCTGTACTGTTTGTATTGCCTGTATTATTTTGAGTGTACGATGGTAGCCTATTAACCCTAGCAATGCCAGCACGTTTGGTAGTATTGAAAACCCTGTTGGTAGTAATTGGTATGACCACACCAACTGCTTTTTCTAAGCGATTAGTAGTGTTGTCAACAGCCGACACTTGAGTTTCCGGTAGCTTTTCTTTGGAAATACTGCTGCCGCTTTTTCCGTTTATAGCAGCGGTGCCACTTTGTATTGTTTTGGCATTACTATTCGTGATAGTTTCAGCACTATGGGAACTCAACATCAATGGCGATATAGGTGTTTTGGTGAATTTGTGCCACACCAAGCCCGTAAATAAAATAGCAAAAATACCGCCTATGATAGATACTTGCCATGCGGCCACTCTACGGCGTTTTCTTTCTTTTACAATCCTGCTCCACATATCGGCAGGTACATGTGCATGCCAAGAGCGTAATTTTTGATGAGCCACTTCATCAAACTCAATGGCATCCCACACTTTATCGCTAACAGGTTGTTTAATATCGGTTAGGTTATCGGCTACAGCTTTGTCGGTCACAATATTTGCCCACACATGTGCCGGCACAGGAGCATCTGCATTGTGCAGAGCATCTTTAAAAAATTGGTCGAATTGCTGATTATCCATACTAGCCCGTCATTTTTTGAAGGTGAGCTAATTGGTTTTGCAGCATTTTCCTAGCTTTTACTAGTTGGCTACGGCTGGTGCTGGCTTGTATGCCTAAAAGTTCTGCCACTTCCTCGTGGCTAAAACCTTCTACCACTATTAGATTAAACACCGTTTTATAACCCGGGGGCAAAGCATTTACCAGTCGTAAAATATCCTGAGCACTTAATTGATCTAACGCAGTGGCATGTATTTGCGGTGTAGCACTTAGGGTTACTTCATTGGCCTCTACAAAATGAATTTTTCTTTTTTGAATTACCTTTAAGGCACAGTTTACTACTATCCTCCTCATCCAACCTTCAAAACTACCTTCGCCTTTAAATTGGTGGATGTATCTAAAAATTCTTATAAACCCCTCTTGTAATATATCTTCTGCTTCGGCGTTATCTATTGCGTAGCGAACACAAACCCCCATAAACTTTTCCGAGTACTGCCGAAAAAGCAGGTGCTGGCAATAAGCATCTTGCCGCTGACATCCGTGAATTAGCTCTTGTTCGGTCACTTCTTTATTAAGGGTTCGTTATAAAGATAGGGAAAAGACGCAAATTGATGCCTATGGTTTCTTTTTCGGCTTTTTTTATACACCTATGGTATACGCCTTATATTTGTTGCCCGAACAAAAACTACTATAATGACGATTAGAAATAACTGGACCATAGCTGAAATAGAAGCTTTATATAATACTCCCCTACTTCAATTAGTACTGCAAGCAGCCAATGTGCATCAGCATTACAACAATACTGCCGAGGTGCAAGTGTGTACCTTACTAAGTATAAAAACGGGCGGCTGTAGCGAGGACTGTGCTTACTGTCCGCAAGCGGCAAGGTATAATACCGGAATAGATGTGCAGGCTTTAATGAAGAAAGAAGATGTACTTGCCTATGCTACTAAAGCAAAGGAGGCAGGTAGCACCCGTTTTTGTATGGGCGCTGCTTGGAGAGAAGTAAGAGATAACCGTGATTTTGACCGTGTGCTAGATATGGTAAAAGGCGTGAACGAACTAGGTATGGAAGTATGCTGCACCCTAGGAATGCTTACCGAAACACAAGCTCAAAAACTAGCCGATGCGGGCTTGTATGCGTACAACCATAATTTGGATACTAGCAGCGAACATTACAATGAAATAATTACTACGAGGACGTATCACGACCGACTAGAAACATTACAAAATGTGCGAAAAGCAGGTGTAAGCGTTTGCTGTGGCGGTATTATAGGTTTGGGTGAAAAACATGCCGACCGTATAAAAATGCTACATACACTAGCTACCATGCCTACCCACCCGGAAAGTGTGCCTATCAATGCATTGGTGCCCGTAGCCGGTACACCACTAGCCGAAAATACCAAAGTAGCCATTTGGGATATGGTACGTATGATAGCCACGGCACGTATACTAATGCCACAAGCTATGGTACGTTTAAGTGCTGGTAGAAATGATATGACGGTGGCCGAACAGGCACTTTGCTTTTTAGCCGGGGCCAATAGCATTTTTGCAGGTGAAAAATTATTAACTACGGCCAACCCTAGTTTTGATGCGGATAATGCCATGTTTGAATTATTGGGTTTACAACCAAGAGCCGCTTTTAAAAGGGAAAATGAAGCTGCCAATGCACCGTTGGTACTAGCATAAAAATTACAATTTAGTAACCATTTGGTAACCGCCTAATGCAGCTTAGTGTGGGTACTTTGCCACAAAACTGGCTATGTACGCAATACACAATCAGCAGCAGCAACTTATTGGCTATTTTTATAAGAATATGATTTTAAATACGGCCGGCACACAGGTGTGTGGCATAGTATTGGGCAATTGTATTTTTGGCAATGCACCCACCTGTTTGGGTAAATATTTTAATAACACTTTTAGAAATTACCGTTGCGAAATTTTAGCTACCACCACGCTAGTGCAGGAAGGTGTAGAGCTAAACAATACACTGCACTTGGAAAAACAGGCATGGCAATTTGTAACAGCCATTAAAGACCATAACGATCAATGGATAGAAGAAAAATCCACTTGGAGCCCACAAAATTTAATGGAGGTATTGGCTGGATTGGGAGGGTGAGAAAACATTTTAGCGAAAGCGAAAAGCCGCTTACTTACCTTAAGCGGCTTTCTTGAATTAACACATTTGAAGTTTTTTATTTGCTTACCACCAAACGTTTAGTGATAATTTCTTGTCCGTTATCTAGTAAGGAGTATAAGTAAATGCCCGCTGGTAATTGCTGAGCATTGATAGTTATTTGTCCGCTGCCGCTTAATTTGGTAAACTGCTGTAGCATGGTACCGTTTAAATTTAGCAGCGCTATAGTGGCTTGAGTACTGGTGGTAGGTAGCGAATATTTTATGGTAGTAGTATTGCTAAACGGATTAGGAATATTTTGACTAAGTGTGTACGATGTGTTTTTCAAAAATATTTCTTGCGGAGTGATAGCAGCTTCGTTTACTACAAAAGTATTTTTTTGCGTGGCAGCCAATAATATGGTTAAACTATCCACCTTACTATTTAACTCTTGAATGGCTTTGGTGAGTACTGGTATTAGTGCAATTTAATTTACGCTTTTGAATGTTGCCATTTCATAGTTGTTTTTGCTTGGGTCTAAAGGTTTGGTAACATCTTTTACTAACTCTGGAAACACTTCTTCAAGTTCTTGTGCAACGAAGCCGTTTTGTTTTCCCGAAGGTAAGTGAAGGAATTTTGTCTCTGCTGTTTTGTATTCGTAAGTTACAGGATTTAGACCCACTATTTTTTCTAAAACGCTGGCCTGTTTTGTAATATTTGTTTTTAATTTTTTATCACTGCTCATAAACATACCAGTGGCGAAAACATTACCATCAAAATAACCAGCATAGCCAGTAAACACACCGGATACGCCGTAAACCCCGGCGGAGAAGCCGTTACTGGATGATAATGATTCACCATAAACACCGTAGCTAATACCAGCACTTGCCTGAGAGCGTACACCAAAAGCTACACCACCTTCACCAGGTGCAAAACTAAACTGCCTGCCGACTGCAAGGCTATTAACACCTACACTGCTGGTAACAGGGCCGTTCGGATTAATAACATTCGTGTTTTGATTAAAAACGCTGAGACCAGTAGCATCTACCGCCAAATAATCGTTTGTATTTTCCACACTCACAAAGGGATTATTATCCGCTAGTGGCAGGGGTGTGCGGCCAAAATGTGCTGTTCCATTTTCACGTAATAAGAAACGCACTGTATCTGTACTGGGTGTTTGTGGGTCCCTGAAACTTCTAAACTCTAAATTACCGGGCGAAATACCTAAGGGCTGGTTGCCACCCCACTGGACAAAGGTGTTGGAAACACTTCCCCCGTTTGGAATGGAATGTCCTAGTACTAATGCCCTGCCGTTGGTTTGAGTTCTAAACCCGTTTAATATTTGGCTACCGGCATTTAGGTTACCCATACTGTTCCACCTCGCCGTATTCGCAAAGCTGCCAGTCAATTCATTGCCAAATGGGATTTGTTGTGAATTTTGGGTTATTAAACGCCCACGAGCTTCTAGTGAACTAATGTTCGCGGGTAGAGTTGATGGTGTAACTCCATTAGGGACGCTACCCGCATTCTGTTGTGCAATCGCACTTAAAACCATTTGGGTTGTAAGTGCAAAAATTGTGATACTTTTTTTCATTTTCTGTAATTTTAAAATATTTGTAAAAATTATTCATATGTTAAATATATCGTTTTATTTCATTAATTTTAATTCAACAGCAATTTAATTATGTTGTTGTTTTATGCGATATTCATTAAACATATTAGGTTTTTGGCTACTGCTATTGTCACATAGCTTCAACAATAAAGCTTCTGGCCAAAGATTTAACAATTGGTATTTTCCAATTTTAAATGGAGTGACTTTCAATACAGCTCCCCCAAGCATTCTCGCTGGCTCTCCTATGGGTTTCCCACTTGAGTTTAGCTGCGGTACAATTAGTAATAATATTGGCCAGCTATTATTCTCATCAAATGCTGTACGTGTTTGGGACAGAAACAATAATCAAATGCCAAATGGATTTGGGCTGTTAGGAGGCTTGAATTTAATTAACGGTGTGTTGATTCTTCCTGTTCCATCATCGTCGGAGAAGTACTACTTATTTACCGCCCAAGGGTCGCCTGGAAATAATAATAGGCCCGACACACTAAAATATAGTTTCTCTATTATTGATATGCTACTTAATGGAGGTCTTGGTGATGTATTGATAAAAAATACACCAATAAAATCGTTCGCCACCGATAAGATGACCGCTATACCTCATGCAAATGGTTCGGACATTTGGTGGGTTTGTCGAGATTGGACAGATAAATTTTTCAGTTATAAAATTTCGTGTACGGGTATTGACTTAAACAACCCAGTAGTGAGTTCCGTTGGTAATAATATAAATCTCGATCAAAATTTACTATGGGGTGATATCAAAGCTAGTTCTGACGGTAAATACATTGCAGCCTGTTATCGAAACTATTTCGAGATTTATCGATTTGACAACTCAACAGGAGTAATATCGAATCCAATTAAAATCAACGGCGTAGAATGCTACGGGGTAGAGTTTAGCCCAGATAGCAAAATTTTGTACGTCACGCAAGTATTACAAAGCTTACCGTTCTCGCCTTCGATTGTTGCCCAATACAGCATATCTAGTTACGATAGTACGTCGTTGCAAAACAGTTTTCATAATGTTACACAGCAAACACTTCAGTTTGGGACATCTTCGACGACGGGCCTTCAGCTTGGTCCTAACGGTAAGATATACAGCGCTTGGGCGGGCCCAATTATTGATGTAATAAATAACCCTAATGTACTAGGTGCAGGCTGTAATTTTCAGCACAATGTGCTGCCGATGCCTAATCCACTTTCCCGCCGCCTACCCTATGCTCCGGCATTTCTAATTACCTCCCCCAATGTTCAAATATCCAATGCTACCGTGGCGGCGGATTGCCGTACGGTAACTTTTACCGCTAAAACTTATATACGTGGTGCCAACCTAACTTTTAAGTGGCGTTTTGGCGATGGTGATAGCACCACACAAATAGTACCTGCTGGCACCGATACTACTTTTACCACCGTTACCCACGTTTACCCTACCAATGGCATTGATACTTTTTTTGCTTCGCTTACCGTAACCAGCGATACCGTTTGCGGTGTGGGATCGGCGGGTAAAACCATTGTACTAAAACCACCAAAACCTACCGCCAACTTTGGTATCAATACCCAATGTAACAGCACACAAGTGTTGTTTACGGATAGTAGTTTGCTCAACTTTAACCCTGCCCTAAGCTATCAGTGGAGTTTTGGCAATGGCCAAACCAGCACTTTAGCCAATAACCCACCTATAACCTTTGCCAATTTTGGTTCCTATACCGCTACATTAATAGTAAGCAGTAGTTTGGCATGTGTACCAGCCGATACACTGCGTAAAACCTTTCGTTTATCTACCCGCCCCACCGCTAACTTTACCCAAAACCCCGCTGCCTGTACTAACCAACCTACCATTTTTACTAGTACTACCCCCATAAATAACACCGATAGTATTACCCAATATTTTTGGCTAGCCAATGGCAATAGTTTTAGTACCCAAACTAACCCACAAACCACCCAAGTATTTACCACTGCTGGCAGCCAAGTGGTACGCCACTGGGTACGCACCATCAATGGCTGTGTAAGCGATACTGCTTTTTTACCCTTTACGGTACAGCAGGCACCTGCGGTAAGTTTTACTAGTACCACCGCTTGTGCCAACCAGCCCACTACTTTTACCAGCACCAGCACTGTTACCCAAGGTGCCATAGCACAGCTACGCTGGCGCCTAGCCAATGGCTTTACTAGCACTGGCCCCACGCTTACCACTACATTTACCGCACTGGGTACTTACCCCGTAACATTACTAGCTAGTACCAGTAATGGCTGTACCGATAGTAGTACACAAACCATCACCATCAATCCTATTTTAGCCAACGCTGGTAACGATACTACGGTGTTTGCCAATACAGCCTTTACCCTGCGGGGCAGCGGTGGGCTTAATTATAACTGGCAGCCAGCTACTTTTTTAAACAATGCTAATTTGGCTATGCCTACTGCTACATTAACCAATAGCGTGGTGTTTACCCTTACGGTTACGGATGCTCAGCAGTGCAGCGATACCGATGTGGTGGCTATAACTGTGTTACCCGTGTTAATACCGGCTAACTTGGGTATACCCAATGTTTTTAGTCCTAATGGCGATGGTGTAAACGATGTTTGGCAAATAGCTAACCTAGCTAGTTACGCACCTGTACAGGTACAAATATTTAACAGGTATGGTCAAGTGGTTTTTAGCAGCAGCAACTACCAAAATAATTTTAACGGCACCTACCAAGGCAAACCCTTACCCACGGGTACATACTATTATACGCTACAAATACACAATAACCCCAAACCCGCTAGCACAGGCAGTATAACTATTATTCGATAGAGGGTGATACATTTTTACACTCCAATAAATTAGGTGCGTCCAGTTGATTTATGGTTTTGCTATTGGTGCATTAATAAACGCCAAGCCAGCATCGGCATGGCAATTACTACAAACGATGTTTGCCCGAACTACGCTTTTTTTGATGGCGGGCCAATTGGCAAAATCTACCTCATTTTTAATGGCCTCATAAGCAGAATCTAACCCATTGGAAAAATAATACCCCATGGGCTGCTGTAAGGTGGGATACGTAGGGTACAATTTATTGGCTTGCACCAACAACTCCTGAATTTTTTGGGTTTGGTATTTTACTTGTTTGGCTTGCTGACTAGTGATAGCTTTTTGCAAATAGGATTGTCGCATCCCCACTTCCCACATAATCGTAGCTAATTTGGGCTGTGCAAACTCTTGCTTTTGCTCAAATGCGTTTACTTTTTTTCTTACATCACGTATATTTTCCCGCTCAATGGTATTGCATGAAAACACCAAAACCGTACCCCAAACCAGTACCCATGTATTGTGTAGTTTCATATGCGGAAAATATTGTGTGTAACGTACGGCTTTTACACCAAAGGTGCTGGGGCAAAAGTACCAACTTTATACCCCAACAAGACATTTCAGAGCACCTTACCGCTTATGCCAAGGCAATATCTAGCACTTGCTGCATAGTTTTAACATAATGAAAAGTAATACCAGTAATGTAAGCACTATCTATTTCCAGCACATCCTTCTCATTTTGCCAGCACATAATAATTTCCTTTATACCTGCACGTTTTGCGGCCAATACTTTCTCCTTAATTCCACCTACGGGTAGCACCTGCCCACGCAGGGTAATTTCGCCGGTCATGGCTAAATAGCTTTTAACTTTTTTACCCGTAAACACGCTGGTTAAGGCGGTAAGCATGGTGATGCCTGCACTTGGCCCGTCCTTAGGTGTAGCACCTTCCGGCACGTGTACATGCACCGTTTTTTTAGCAAAAAGTTCGGGCTCAATACCCAATCGTTTTGCATTGGCTTGCATATAGGTATAAGCCGTGCTAGCGCTTTCCTTCATTACGTTTCCAAGGTTACCGGTAAGCTTTAAATCGCCCTTGCCATCGCTTAAAGCGGTTTCTATAAAAAGAATATCGCCGCCTACATAAGTCCACGCCAAACCCACAGCCACACCGGGCACACTACTCACCTTATACAAATCGGCACTGTAACGCGGTATACCCAAGCTTTTTTCTACATCGGCCATTTGTATGGTGGGCTTCACTTTACCTTGAATAGCATAGGTTTTGGCTTGTTTCCGCATTAATGCTGCCAGCTGTCTATCTAACTCACGTACACCACTTTCTCTGGTATAACCTTCAATAATTTTTTCCAACACTTTATCGCTAATGGCCAGTTTTACATTAGCAATACCATGAGCTTCCTTCTGCCTTGGAATTAAATGTCGTTTACCAATTTCTATTTTTTCTTCTATGGCATAGCCACTTAAATCTACTATTTCTAACCTATCTCGTAAGGCCGGCTGAATAGATTGTAAACTGTTGGCGGTGGCTATAAAAAGCACCTTACTTAAATCGTATTCAAGCTCTAAATAGTTATCGTAAAAGGTTTTGTTTTGCTCTGGGTCAAGCACTTCTAGCAAAGCAGATGAGGGATCACCTCGGTGGTCGGTGCCAATTTTATCTATCTCATCTAACACCATCACGGGATTGCTCGACTGTGCCTTTTTTATATTTTGAACTATACGGCCGGGCATAGCACCGATATAGGTTTTGCGGTGGCCACGTATTTCACTTTCATCGTGTAGACCACCCAAACTTACTCGGGCATATTTTCTGCCCAAGGCATTGGCTACACTTTTTCCCAAACTTGTTTTACCAATACCGGGCGGGCCCACAAAGCAAAGGATAGGACTTTTCATATCGCCTTTTAGCTTCAACACAGCTAAGTATTCTATAATACGTTCCTTAATTTTTTGCATGCCGTAGTGCTCTGCATTCAGCACATCTAATGCCTGCGTAAGGTTAAACGTATCGGGTGTGCATTCATCCCAAGGTAAATCGAGCAACACATCTAAATGATTGTACACCACAGAATAATCGGGTGTAGATGGGTGCATACGCTCCAGTTTAGCAATATTGGCTTCAAACAAATTTTTAGCTGCCTCGGGCCATTTTTTGGATTCCGCCTTTTTCTTCATTTCAGCTACTTCCCGCTCATTGGCATCGCCGCCAAGTTCATCCTTAATACTTTTCAGCTGCTGCTGTAAAAAATATTCCCGCTGTTGTTTATCTAACTCGGTTCTAGTTTTGGTAGTAACCTTGTTTTTTAGCTCGGCAAACTGTAGTTCTAATTGTAGGAGTTCTATTAACTTTTCTGCCCGAAGTAACGGATCGTTTTGTTCCAGCAATTGTTGTTTTTGCGTAGCTTCTCCATTCAAATTACTAGAAACAAAATTTACCAGAAACGAAGGATTTTCAATGTTCTTTAAAATGATGGAAGCTTCCGACGGTAAATTGGGAGATAGCTCAATAATTTGGGTAGCTAAATCTTTGATAGAACTAATCACCGCTTCAAAACTTGCTTGGTGCTCTTCCGCCACTTCTTGCTCTGGTAGCACTTGTACATTCGCTTTTAAGTAAGGCTCCTCCGATACTAAGTTTAGCCACTGAAAACGCTTTTTACCTTGAATGATAATGGTAGTTCCACCATCGGGCATTTTCATAAGTTTGATAATCTTTGCTACGGTACCAATGCTATTCAAATCGCTTGGTTGAGGCTCTTCTACCTGTATATCTTTTTGGGTAACTACACCGATGAGCTTATCGTTTTTATAAGCATCGGTTACGGCTTTAATACTTTTATCTCTACTTACGGTTATGGGTATTACCACTCCAGGAAAAAGCACCGTGTTGCGTAAGGGCAATAGAGGTAAAACGGGAGGTATTTCTAAGGCTTTATCTTGCTCACTTTCTTGCTCATTGATGGGAATAATGGGTAAAAAATCGGCGTCTTCATCGCCCCGAGTATAGTATTTATTTGTCATGTACTTGTCTATTAACTCCACCAGCTAGTGCTAGCAAAGAAGTTTTCAAAGTACAATACTAATGCCAACACCCAAAAAGGGCTTGTTAATACGGCATTATGGCAGTTTAAGTAAGCACTTAATGACCAATTCGCACATCCATTTCCTCGAAAAATCAACCACATTGTTCATCCTTTTTAGGTTCAGGATCATTTTATACACTAGTAAATTTACGCACACAAGTGCCGTTAAAAACCAATTTTTTATATAGTACAGTCATAATATGCTCCGCTACTAAGCTTATAATATAGCATCTTCTATAAAATAACCTGTAATGTGCATTACAAAAAATGGTACGGCTGTAGCTACTACCTCCTGTAGTAGTAACGGTTTACAGCGTCAACTCACTTTTGTGTAGAAAGAAAAACAAGTTACGGTACCCTTTACCGTGCCAACACACTACTGTTTCAAGGCTTTTTTAATGCTATTGGCTTGCTCTATTAACTCGGCTAAATAGGTGTAGTTTTCCTTTTCTAGGCAAGTTTTAAACTTTCGTAATTGGGTAATATGTTCGTTCAACACATCTAAAACATTGTCTCTATTTTGCTGCAAAATAGGCACCCACATACTGGCCGTACTTTTGGCCAAACGCACTGTACTTTCAAAACCACCACTGGCCAATTCAAAAATGGTGTTCTCCTCTTTTTCTTTTTCTAAAACGGTATTGGCCAATGCAAAAGAGGTGATATGAGAAACATGGCTAACATACGCCACATGCACGTCATGCTCCTCGGGCGTCATATAAACTATGTGCATACCTAGTGCTTGGTAAAGCTGAACGGCCTGCTGTAAATGGCTAGCCAATAATGCTGGGTGACTGCATATTACTACCGCTTTATTGGTAAACGCATCGGCTGTAGCTGCCTCTGGTCCGCTAAACTCGGTACCCCACATGGGGTGTGTGGGTACAAAATTACTGGCTTGTGAAAAGTCGGCTGCGGCCGATACAATGGGCACTTTAGTACTGCCTACATCTAACACCGTTTGGTGCGTAACATGGGGCAAAACCTGCTGTATTACTTGCAAAGCCGCATTTACTGGAGTGGCTATAATTACTACAGTACTGTGTTTTACGGCTTCTGCCAAAGGCAAAATTTCATCTACCAAACCCAACGTTAACGCCTTTTGTGCATGCTGTTCATTTGCCTCCACACCTATCACATGTTTTGCATACGGTAGGCTGCGTAGCTTAAGCGCTATACTACCACCAATAAGGCCCACACCTATTATAGTTACTACTGGTTGCTCCATGCTTGCACTCTTTCTAAACAAGTTTGTAATTGCTGCATATTACTACACAAACTTATTCGTAAAAAATTATTTCCGTTGGTGCCAAATATTCCTCCGGGAGTAATAAATACATTGGCTTGGTGAAGCAGTGCATCGCTTACCGCAAAGCCATCTTGCCAACCCTTGGGAATGGCTGCCCACACAAACATACCTACTTGCTTAGGCGGTATGGTACAACCCACTGTTTGCAATATTTCTGTGGCCAAAACGGCTCGTTCCTCATATTCTTTATTCAACCCATCGAACCAACTTTGGGGTAGTTGTAACGCAGCAGCCGCCGCCAACTGAACGGGTAAAAACATGCCGCTATCCATATTGCTCTTAAAGGTTAACACCTGCTGTAGTAAACTGGCGTTAGCTACTAACATGCCCACTCGCCAGCCTGCCATATTATGACTTTTGCTAAGCGAGTTTAGCTCCAACACCACCTGCCAAGCACCTGCTACACTTAGCAAACTTTTAGGCGAAGTATTTCTTATAAAACTATACGGATTATCGTGCAAAATCAATACATTATTGCTTACCGCCCATTGCACCAGGTTCGTCATATCCTCGTCGCTAGCTTGTAAACCCGTAGGCATATGCGGGGTATTTACTACTACCCCCTTGAGCGGTGTTTTTTGGTGTAAAGCATGTAACTGCTGCACCGTGGGAAACGGATTTTCTAAAGCATCGTACTGTACTATATGGGCACCCGCTATGGTAAAAGCAGCTTTGTAGGTAGGATAGCCAGGATTGGGAATAGCCACCGTGGTGCCTGGTTCAAAAAACGTCATTGCCACATGCATAATGCCTTCCTTGCTACCTAAAAGCGGTAACACTTGCTGCTCCGCATCTACCACTACTTGGTAGTAATTTTGGTAAAAATTTGCAATGGCGGCACGCAGGGCTGGTACACCTTTATAGCCTTGGTAGGCATGACTTGTAGTCAAAACCGCCTTTTGGGTAAGTGCTTCAATTACCGCAGGGTGCGGTGGTAAATCAGGACTACCAATACCAAGATTAATAATGGGTTTTCCTGCTTTCTTTAGTTGCTCAATCTCTCTTAATTTCTGCGAAAAAAAATATTCGCCAATTCCTTGTAATCTGCTGGCTACATTCATTTTACATTTGCTTTTTGGTAAGTGCCTAATACTTTTAAGGCTACCACCTTTTCTTTTACGGCTTCTAATGCTTTTTCAAAAACAGATAGTTGGGTAAACTCTACATCGGCATGAAAACCATAGGTAAACGGAGCCTCCGGTATGGGAAAACTTTGAATTTTACTAATATTTACTTTGGCCTGTGCCAATGCTTGTAATACTTTGGCCAAACTACCTTGCTGGTGGTGGGTGGTAAAGTACAGCGATGCCTTGTTTACACTAGCATCATGTACCAAATTTGGCTTGGCCGAAACCAATAAAAACCGTGTATAATTTTGCTTACTATTATGAATGTTGGGCGCTATAATTTCTAAATTATACAGTTCTGCTGCTGCGGCCGATGCTATTACGGCACGGGTAAATTTATGCGATGCTGCAAGCTCCTTAGCACTTAATGCCGTATCATCGGTTTCTACCAATTTCCAGTGGTGCTTCCCTAAGTATTGCATACACTGCAATAAAGCCATTGGGTGCGAATGCACTTCCTTAATATCGGCCAAATTAGTACCTGTGTTTACTAAAAGATGCTGGTTTATTTCTAAAAAAACCTCCCCGTAAATTGTAAGATTATGCTGTAGAATCAATTCATAATTGGGCAAAATACTTCCAGCAATGGAGTTTTCTATGGCCATCAGTCCCCATTTTACCGCCGGCTTTTTTGCACTAACTGTTTTTGCTAACTGTGTAAAGCTATTGCATGGCACTACCTGTATAGGCTCTTGAAAATGCAGCAGGGCGGCCTGATGATGGAAACTACCCTCATACCCCTGAATAGCTACCGAAGTAAGCATAGAAAAATATTTAGTAAGTGGCTAAAATTAGGGGATGCACTAGAAATAAAAAAGCCATCCCGTAAAAACGGGACGGCATCTAACGATTGCTTGCCATATGAAAGCGTTACACTAACTCCAACGCAACCGTGGATTATGAGTTAGGAACCAATTTAATTGGTTAATTATTTTTTTGCAGCAGTATCTACGGCAGCAGCAGTAGTGTCAGCAGCAGGAGCAGCAGCAGTATCAACTACAGCAGTAGTATCTACAGCAGGAGCAGCAGTTGTGTCAACAGTAGCGTCTTTTTTCTCACCAGAACCACAAGCAGCGAAAGCACCAAGTGCTAAAACGAATAATACCTTTTTCATGTTTAAATTTTTTTGTGTTATTGTTGTTTTATTCCGCAAAGTGAAATAGGTAACCCATGCAGGAATATTTTTTTAAAAAATTTTTTTAAGGGCTTTAGGGGGTTACTTTTATTTACCCAAAGTATTAAACCATGTAAGCGGTGAGATTAGAATTGAACGAACAACACTTACTAAGAGGTCTGGCAAACAACGACGCAACGGCTATAGAAACTATTTATAAAGAAAACTTTCCCAGTATTCTAAACCTAATAGTAAAAAATAGCGGCAGTTACGACGATGCGAAGGATGTTTTTCAGGAAGCGATGATTGCTCTATATGAAAAGTCGAGATTAGAATCATTTGTCTTAACCTGTCAAATTAAAACGTATGTATATTCCATATGCCGGAGGCTTTGGCTCAAACGACTACAACAAATGGGGCGAGTTGTGGGTACGAATGATAGCCTTGAAGAGACTGTATCAGTGGATGAAGACCTTGAAATACTCCAAAAAAAGGATGTAGAGTTTTCTATCATGGAGCAGGCCTTGCAAAATTTAGGTGAGCCCTGCAAAAGTTTAATAGAAAGCTATTATATAAAAAAGAAAGGTATGACGGAGATAGCAGCAGAATTTGGTTACACCAACGCCGATAATGCTAAAAATCAGAAGTATAAATGCCTTTTACGATTGAAGAAACTATTTTTTGCTCAATATAATATCGGTGAGTAATGGATGATATTTTATTAATGGAAGCCGTAGAACGCTACTTGAACAACGAAATGAGTGCAGAAGAAAAACTGTACTTTGAACAGTTGCGTACCAATACCCCCGAGGTAGATCAGTTGGTGGTGGAACACAAGTTGTTTATTCAGCAATTGAACCAGCATACTACCCGCAAAAATTTGGTGGCTCAGCTTACCGCTACCCATGAAAAACTATTAACCAAAGGCGATATCACAAAAGGCATACCCGAAACCACGGGTGCCAAACTGGTACAGTTTTACCAAAAATATAGGCGTGTTACCGCCATTGCAGCTAGCATAGCAGCCGTAACAGCCGTGATGATAAGTGCCTTGGTAAGTTATTTGCAGCCGGGCAATGCCGAGCAATTACAACAGCTGAGCCAAGAACTTGACCGCTTAAAAAGAAACCAACAAGTACAGAGTGCACAAATAAAAGCCGTAACAGAATCTAAAATACCCGCAGGTGCTACCATTACAGGTGGTGGTACAGGTTTTTTGATAGATGCTAAAGGCTATTTGGTAACCAATGCACACGTGGTAAAAAAATCGAAATTGGCTACGATTATTAATTCCGACGGACAAGAATACAAGGCCGAAGTAGTGGCCAATAATGCCGAACTAGATTTAGCCATTTTAAAAATAAACGATGCCGATTACAAACCCAATAGCAGTTTGCCCTACAGCATCAAAAAAGATAATACCGCTCTAGGTGCGGAACTGTACACATTGGGTTTCCCACGCAATGAAATAGTGTACAATATGGGTTATTTAAGCGCCAAAACTGGTTTTGATGGCGATACAGTAACCTGTCAAATATCCTTAAACGCCAACCCCGGTAACAGTGGTGGCCCCGTGTTTAATAAAGATGGCGAAGTAGTAGCCGTAATAAGCAAGAGAGAAACCCAGGCCGATGGTGTAATATTTGCGGTGCGTAGTGCCATTATACATGGTATGCTTACCGAAGCCCAAAAAACCGATACTGCCGTTGCAGCCATTAAACTTTCTACTAAAAACCGTGGTTTAAAAAACCTAGAACGTACACAGCAAGTAAAAAAACTGGAGAACTATGTATTTATGGTGAAAGCCTATAATTAGCATGGTGTAGAGCCACTATAACTTCCCCCAAAACTATCCGTAGGCATTGGTTCAACCACTACCCTATGGATTTTTTTTATGTCGTATTTTTTGGGCAGCATTTCCCGCTATCCGCTTGTAGTCCTCGCCCCCACAGTTAGTGTTGGGGCTGTGGGCTACCGCTTCTATCGGGGCTGCGGAGCCTTCATCAGTCCGACATTCTTCGTTAGCTATTCAGCTATTCGACATGTTCCGTAGGGCATGTCGAATTACCAATAAAACAGGATTTCAAATCCACTTGACGCCTAAACCGAAAGCTATGCGTTGAAGTGTTGTTGGTGAAGAACGCTGACGGCAACTTAGGATGTGCAGCCAAGTACACACCGAGACGGAGTCTCTACATTTCATTAATCATCCGTAGAACGGCAAGCCTAACTCTACGGATAGAAAGGCTATCCTGCTATTCTACATGTTCCGTAGGGCATGTCGAATTACCAATAAAACAGGATTTCAAATCCACTTGACGCCTAAACCCACAGCTATCTAGGAGGTGTTGTTGGTGAAGAACACTTACGGTAACTTAGGATGTGCAGCCAAGTACACACCGAGACGGAGTCTCTACATTTCATTAATCATCCGTAGAGCGGCAAGGCCTAACTCTACGGATAGAAAGGGGCTGTTTGCTTCGGCCTTAAAAGAATGGCGTTAAGAAAATAATTTTTGGGAGCGTTAAAAACGAAAAACTGTTTGACCGCAGGGAGTTTTTTTCGTTT
>RDXK01000076.1 GCA_004292605.1 Bacteroidota bacterium | reverse complement strand
CGATCCATTTTTGATAAGCAACCAACGTCGTGGAGTGGAAGTTCATTTGCCTGGTTTTGCACCTACGGCAAGGGCCGATAGGAGTTTATTTGGTACGGCCGATGATAGATCGAGTTCAGCTACCAATACATGGTATCGTTCGGCGGGTAATGCACCATGGGCATTAAGCTTTATAGATAACTTTACCTATCCTCGGGAGGAAGCAAATATTACACAGGCCTATCTAAACTTTAGCGCTTGGGCTTTAAGTGGCGGTGTAAACTTTACCGATTGGTACACTAATACCAGCAGCGGCTATCGTAACACTAACTTGTTGTATACCAGATAAATATTCAGTTTTATTAGTTGAATAGTTCAACAGTATTATTAAATGATAGTAATTAACTTAAGGTAAAACAACAATACTTTGCTTGGTAAGTAAAGAACCTAGGTGCTTCCATTTTTCAAATTTCAGGTGTAGCGTGTAATGTAAAAGGTATACGTAAGAAAATTAACTCACGTTGTGGTTCCTGCATTCGCTTACAACTTGGCCGCGTTATGGAGGAATGATATCGGCTAATAAAAGTCAACACTTGTTTTTGAATTAGTAACTTATTTAAATAATTAAAAAAACTTCAATCCAATGATTTCCAAAAATTTTAAAGAATATCTCTATTCAATTTGCCTGCTGTCCATATTTATTACAGTATCTGCTTGTAAAAAAAGTGCTGACGAAGTTTCTGGAAAGCCAGAGGAAAAAATGGCGGCCGATGGCTTTAACTTTGGTACCACAAGAGATGTGTCGATTAACGTTCGGTTGCTTACTAATAATAATGAACCAATTATCGGTGCTAGAATTAATTTTTATGCTCCCGGCCGAACAAATATTGATGAAAGCCTGTTTACCGCCGTTTCAGATGAAAACGGTTACGTACGCAGTACGGTTGCATTTCCTAGCTTTTTGGATACTTTATTAATTGACCCTGCTTATATAGGTTTGATGCGATATGCCAAATCCTTTATTTCAGGTAATAGTATCAATGCTGTTATTGGTGGTGCTACTGGCTCATCGGGTAACATTGTACCTAGTAGTAGATTACAAGGTAGTTATATGTCAAGTATTTATCCTACCAATAATTTTAGAAATTTAAATGGAACAGTGTATCGGTATATGGGTTCTTACGATAGTTGGGGGCGGCCAAATTATCTTGATCCGGTAGCCGATGTTATTTCGGCTGGTTTTTTGAGCCGTCTAAACGCTTCACTTCCAGAATTTGGAAACTTACCAGTTAGGAGTCCCTCTTTTTTCAATTCAAACGTTAATTTGAATATTCATGTTACACAAACCGCAGATGTATGGATCACCTTTGTTTCTGAAGGTACAAGTTTTAGAAATGCTTTAGGTTATTTCAAATATCCTACTAATAATCCACCAGCCAATGCAGCTGCCATTGATTCGGTATTTCTCGTATTTCCAAATTCGTCATTAATAAATTCGGCGGGAAATTTGAGAAGTGGCGACCGAGTGAAAATTGGTCGATTTAATGCTGGTACGTCCATTGGTTTTGTCTTAATCCAAGGTGGTTTTAATGGTACATCGGTGAATGTGAACAATACTAAGTTTTACTCCACACAGTCGTTTAATAGCGTATCCGAGTCAAACGCTGCCAAATACCAACATGGTGTTCAGCTATACGATGCTACTGAACAATTATTAGTGTTTGGTTTTGAAGATCTTATTCGATCTGGAAATAGTTCAGACGATGATTATAATGATTTAGTATTTTACACCAAGGCCAACCCCGTTACTGCTATTAATGTAAATAATATGCCACCAGTAAACGTACCGGCCGATAGCGACGGTGATGGAGTTTCAAACGATGTAGACGCCTTTCCTACGAATCCTTCTTTAGCCTATGTGTATCACTACCCCAGCGCTAGTACTTTTAATACGGTGGGCTATGAAGATTTATGGCCAAATCGCGGCGATTTTGATTTCAACGATATGCTTGTTCGTCAGCGTTTTACATTCTATGCCAATGCTCAAAACAATGTAGTAAAC
>RDXK01000075.1 GCA_004292605.1 Bacteroidota bacterium | reverse complement strand
AACGCAAATGGGCAATCAACACCAAAGAATTTATGGGTGATGACAAAGGCAATTTAAAAGGTGTTAAAATTGTAGAAGTAGAATGGTCGATGGAAGGTGGAAAGCCAAAAATGATTGAAAAACCAGGCTCGGAAGTTGTCAAAGATATTGATTTGGTGTTGATAGCTGCTGGATTTTTACACCCACAACATGAGGGTATGCTTACTGATTTGGGAGTGGAGTTTGATGAAAGAGGAAATGTAAAAACTGCTGATTATCAAACAAATAATCCAAAAGTATTTGCAGCAGGCGATATGCGTAGAGGTCAATCTTTGGTTGTTTGGGCAATTTCAGAAGGAAGAGAATGTGCTAGAAAAGTAGATTTATTCCTCATGGGAGAATCAAAACTAGAATCAAAAGATACTGGAATTTTATCTAGTATTGAATATTAGTCTTCTAAATAAATTTCAGCAAAAAAGGCTTTCGTAACCGAAAGCTTTTTTTATTGAAGTTGCAAATTGTAAAAAATGTAAATGCTTATAAAAAAACAATTTTTTTGTTTTAGGTTTTGATAGTGCTTAGTATCAAAGATTTAGGTCTAATGGACAAAAAGTAGGCTAATTTAGAGAACATAGTTTCTAATGGACAAAAAGTAGGCTGTTTATTTTAGTGTTTTTTGAATTGATGTTATTTTTTTACAGATGTTTGTTTTGTCAAAAGAAGCATATCATCGCTCTGCTGGAGAGCAACGATGTAAGGAATATTTTGATCCAATAAGGTAGAAGGGGCAAATGCCCCTTTTTTAATCATATACCTGTTTGGTTTTATGCCTTCAAAAACTCATCTATGAATCTTATTTTTCTTTTTAATGCCATACCATTATGGTTGCGAAGTTTGTTTTTGAGGTCAGAAAAGTGTCCATCAATAGCATTGGTTGTGTTGGGGATTTTCAACTCTAAGTGGTCATACCAAGTAAATAGCCAAGGCAAATTAGTCGTTAAACTTCGGTAGGCGCTTCTCAATTTTCGGTGCGTAAAACGACTTTTTTTGCCTTCTGTTTTAGCAGTTCTTTCATTTAAAAATGTCTCCCATTGCTTATACCAACTTTCTAATCCTCCCACAAAACTTTCTTTATCTGTTTTGGTTAGCAGTAGTGTATGTTCAAGTAAAGCCTTGCTTGCCAGTGATTTAGGATTTTTTGTGAGGTATCTTCGAACAATTGCAATTTGATGAAATTGGCATATTTGAAGTGGGTATTGGGCAAAGGAATTTATGAGTCCACGTTTGCCATCGCATACCAATCCTAATATGATATATCCTTTGTCAATGAGTATTTGTAAGCCTTCTTTGTAGAGCGCCACAGTTTCATGTGCCACATAATCCCAATGTAAATTTGTGCCTGAATAAGCATCTTTAAATAGCATCAAGCCAACACCTCTACCAAAGTAAGTCGTGTCCATCAAAACCACTACGGACTTGATTAAATCAGTTGGGTTTGTTACTTTGATAACATCTAATTTCCGTTGTATGGTCTTGATGCTACAACCATATTTTAATGCTAATTGATGATAAGTCTGTTTACCTTCAACATATTCTTGCCATAATTGGAAAGCATTTAATCGTTGACCGCCTACAAATTGTTTGCCACAATTGATACATTTATACAGCTGTTTTTCTCCTTTTTTACCGTTTTTCTTGGTGATTTTTGAACCGCAGTAAAAGCACTTTTTTTATTCATAACCTTTCATTTGACCTAAAGATATGAATATCAATAACTTATAAAGCTTTTAGCCTACTTTTTGTCCATTAGACCAAATTTTTCTACAATAAAAAAAGGGCTTTACGAAAAAGCCCTTTTTTAACTTAAACTTGCAATAATAATCTTGCTGCGTCTTCCAGAAGTTGTTTCACTCTTACTAAAAATCCTACAGATTCTCTACCATCAATAATTCTATGATCATAAGAAAGTGCCACATACATAATGGGTCTGATTACAACTTCGCCATTTAATGCAATTGGTCTTTCAACAATATTGTGCATGCCCAAAATGGCAGATTGTGGAGCATT
>RDXK01000074.1 GCA_004292605.1 Bacteroidota bacterium | reverse complement strand
CTAAATTAATTTTTGAAATACCTGCATCTTGTGGGAATAATGGTTGAATATTCACATTATCAATGGCAATATTTGTCCAGCCAAAATCAGCAGTAGCTCTAAAACGAATCACAGAAGTAGCAGTAGCTAATTGTGTTTGGTCTAACAAAATACTTTGTTTTGTCCAAACTGCTGCTGGTCCTGTTGGATTAAAAGGTGCGTAACAATTAGCCGCTGAAGTCCCACCAGGAAATTCAATATCTGGTGATGCAGCACGTGTTTTTCCTAACTCTATCAATGCAGTGCCACTAAAGTTAGTACCTCCATCAGTAGATAAAAATACCCTTAATTTATCACTTCCTCCATTATTCACATAACCAAAATTAACTCTATGCACAGGTGCTGTACTTAAATTAGCGTATAAATCAAACGAGGCAGATGGAGTACCACTAGAAGCCCAAGTACTATTAAAATTCGCACAACCTACGCCACCATCTGTAGGGTCTGGTGGTGCTAAGCCTTGCGCCGCTCCAAAATTACCCCAACCACCTGACGAGGTGTATTCGTCTTGTCTTCTCCAAGATGTTTCTCCCGAAGGAGGAGTCTGTTTCCAATGAAATACCCCATTAGCCGCAGGAGGAACATCTTTTACAGCACAAACATTTATCCAACCTGTCTCAAAGTTTTCAGTGAAAGGTGGTAAAGCATAAGAAGGAGTGTTAATTTTTACTTCTAATACACTTGAAGCCCCCGTAGCACCCGAAACCGTACAGGTCATCAAACGACGATAACGTGTAGTAGCAGTCAACCCTGTTAAATTATAAGTAGCGTTAGTTGCAGTAGCTATATTTACCCAAGTAACACCATTATCAATAGACGACTGCCATTGATAAGTAAAACCAAAATAATCTGAATCCGAAGAATTATTCACACTCAAAAGACCTGATAAAGGAGCACAACCGGTAGGAACTGTACTTTGAGTAACTCCTCCATTCAAATTAGCCAAACTAAAACAAGGCAATAAAGGTTTAATCGCTACATTATCTAAACCAATGTTTGTAAATCCAAAATCACTTGTTGCTCTAAAACGAATAATTGTAGTTGCGTTTGTAGGGCTTGCTAATTGTGAATTATCTAATACTAAACTTACTTTTGTCCAAACAGGCAATACAGTTGCTGAATAATTACCCGTAGTAGGCGTTACAGAAGTGCCAAGTGTTTGTATTGTATTAAAAGTAAGACCTGCATCTGTAGATATTTGTACTACTAATGGGTCTGTACCATTATTATTAGCAAAAGAAAAATTGAGTTGATGAACAGGTGAAGAAGATAGATTGAGATACACATCTAAAGAACCTACTTGACCCGTAGCCGCCCAGAAAGAACTAAAATTAGCACAACCTGTCCCACCATCTATAGGGCTTGGATTGGCTACACCTGCACCAGATGTCCAGTTTGCTGTTGCAAACTCATTTTGTCTTCTCCAAGAAGCATTGCCCGTAGAGGGTGTATTTCTCCAATAATTAAGTGCTGTTGTGTGGGTGGGTGCATCTTTTACAGCACATACATTTGACCATGATAGTTCAAAATCTTCAGAAAATGGATTTGCGACAGTTACAGGGAAATAATTAGGACCTGTCAAAGCATAAGCAGTACTTGGTGTAGAAACCGCACCACAAATGGTTTGTCTACGATACCAACCTGAAGCAGCATTAGCGATAGACGCACCTGCTGCCGTTTGGGTAGCAATAGGAGTAAAACCCGTAGTAGCACTTGTACTCGAATATTCCCATTGATACGTAAGCCCAGAAGCAAAGGTAGCACCTGCTACTCCAAAATCAACAGGGGTGCCACAAATATTGCTCGCAGTAGTAGTACCACCAATAGGTGTACCTACACAAGCGGGAGGTAAAACTGTTATCAACTGTACTCTTGGCTTAATTACAGCAGAAAAAGCGCCTGTCAAAGTACATATATCAGGAGTGGTAGCATTGTTTGAAATACTCCGTACTTGTTCGGCAAGACCTGTATAAGTCCATATAGCAGAAGTACCTGTGAATGCTGTATTAGCAGTA
>RDXK01000073.1 GCA_004292605.1 Bacteroidota bacterium | reverse complement strand
TGGGAAGGCCGTTTAATACAAAGCGGGTTTAAAGCCAATGTGGAAAGTATTGCCTTTGAGTTTAGTATAGAAGATGAAGGCATTGCCAAAAAGCTAGAACAAAATTCTGGCAATGAGGTAAACCTACACTACAGGCGCTATATGGGTGCTTTGCCGTGGCGTGGCCAGCAAGGTTATATAGTAGATAGTATTTATGAAATACGTGCCACTAGTAGCGGCAGTAGCAAACAGCAAGGTATAGAGCCTACTATTTCGCACTAACGTTAGGCCAATAATAAAAATATCACGGGCTGCTTATGTAAATTAGGCAGCCTTGTTTTTTTCCAGTCGTGTATGGTTTTGGTTACTATATACTCCGCTTGGCCGGTAATGTTAGCGGCTATACACAGTTGGGTTTTGCCTTGGCAGGTGCTTAAAATTTCCTCCAGTAAAGCCATATTTCTATAGGGCGTTTCTATACATATTTGGGTACAATGGTTCTTGGCGGAGTAATTTTCTAATTGAAGAATGGCTTTTTTGCGGTCGGTTTTATCTATGGGTAAATACCCCACAAACTGAAAGCTTTGGCCATTCATACCACTGGCCATTAAGGCTAGTAAAATACTATTAGGCCCTACCAATGGTACTATTTTAGCACCTAGTTTTTGGGCGTGCTCTACTAATATTTGTCCTGGGTCGGCTATACCTGGGCAGCCAGCATCGCTAATAATTCCTATGTTTTTGCCGGCTTGTAAGGCTTGAATAAATTGGGTGACCACCTCCTGCTCGCATTTGTGTATCACGGTAAAAGGGTAGTTATCTATCACTATGGCGGGCCAAATTTTTTTCAAATATCTACGTGCAGTGGTAAGGGTTTCTACAAAAAAGCAGTGGCATTCGGCGGCTTGCTGCTGTATATAACTAGGTAGGCAGGCCAATGCTTGGGCATCGTCGTTTACCAATACGTTGGGTAGTAAGTATACATTTCCTAAAGGCATAATTAGTTTTTAGTGGCTTCCTCCATGCTAATGGTGGCGGCTATTACGGCATATGTGGGTGCAAGTATCCAGCCTATTACAGGTAGTAAGTGCATGGCATAAAATACCATACCGTTACCTATGGCTAGGCCTTTGTGGTTGCTAATAAAATACACACTTTCCGGTGCCGTAAGTTTTTTACGTTCGGCACTATAATCTAGCATGCTAAAGCCGTAATAATAGCATTCTATAAAAAGGGCAAGTACGGGTGTGGCCCAGCCCACTATAGGAATAAAGGAAAGCAGTATGATGGATAGTGTGTAAACCGTTTGCCATAAAGCGTTTCGGGTGGCCAAGCGTATGCCACGTAAAAAGTCTTGCAGTAGCTGGCTCCAACTAAATGGAGTAGTTTTTCCAGATATTATTTCGGCAGTTTTTTCGCTTAGGTAGGCAAATACGGGTGAGCCCACTATTAACCATACATATTTGAACAAGGAGAAGTAGAACAACATTAGTAAGCACCACAGCATTAAGCCTGCTACCGTAAACACAAAGCCTATTAAGGAACTTTCTAAACTCTCAATCCATTGGTCGATGCGGGTAAAACGCCATATCCAATCTATAAATGCATTGGCACTTTTGCCAAAAAAATACATGCTTATCATAAAAAGCAAGGCGTACACTATGCCGGGTAGCAAAGTCCACTTCCATAATTGATGCTTTTTTATAAGGGCATGTGCTTTGGCGTAGCTTCCCCAAGCTGTAATGAGTTCTTTTAACAAGGGCCAACCATTTTGTGGCAAGTTAGGGCGAATAATCATTCACCGTAGCTTTTTGGCGGCGGCTAGTTTGTAACAGGGAATTTGTCTGCTATGCGACATGTTCCGTAGGGCATGTCGAATTACCAATAAAATAGGACTTCCAATCCGCTTGACGCCTAAACCCACAGCTATCCGTTGAGGAGTTGGCGGTGAAGAACACCACCAACGGCGAAATGCCAACCGCGGACTTAGAATGTGCAATCAATTACACACCGAGACGGAGTCTCTACATTTCATTAATCATCCGTAGAGCGGCGAGCCTAACTCTACGGATAGTAGG
>RDXK01000139.1 GCA_004292605.1 Bacteroidota bacterium | reverse complement strand
TCACCAGCAGATTACAAATCTGCTTTTATTTGCCTTTCGACATGCCCTGCGGAACATGTCGAAGAGCCGATTATTTAAGTAGTGCTGGAACTTCCTGTTTATCACTTCTACTTTTATTGTTACCCTTAACCTGTCTAATCCTTCTAATCTTATTCCTCCTAATATCGTGTAGGCAATTTCTTCTGTTTGGTAGCTGATGGCTTCGGGGTTGGTGGTGTTTATTTTTAAGTCCATAAAAATATTTTTGTAGAACAGATTTTGTTCAAAAATATAGTATCTGTTCTAACAATGCAAAATATTTATTGTTCCAATAGACACATTATGTTCCCTAAATTTGTTGCTATACTTGTTTTTACTGTCTAAAATGATACTTTATGTTGTTTGGTGAACGTCTTGTACTGGTTAGGAAAAAGAAAAAAATATCACAGGATGAACTGGCTAAAACCATTGGTGTACATGCCCCTGTAATTGGTAGGTATGAACGTAATGAAGTAAAACCTTCTATTGATGTGGCTACCAAAATGGCGGTAGCTCTCGGGGTGTCTTTGGATTATTTGGTGGGCTTTGCTGACTATGAACTCGATAACTCCATTACACAAAAAATCCTCGACATCCAAAAACTGAACGACGAGGATAAAACAACTATCCTAAAAACTATGGATGCCCTTATTAGGGATGCTAAAGCAAGAAAAACGTATGCCTCTTAAAACAGCAATACTTGTAGCAAATGCTACAACAAAAAACGGCGTAGTGAATACTACGCCGAGTGTACGTTATTTATTGTGTTTACAAGCTACGACTAGTTGAGGGGCTTTGTTGGTTATTTGAGATACATAAAAAGACCGATGACAACATACACTATTATCAAAGTAAAAAATTGAAGTAAAAAGGCTCTTGTCAAATATTTCCAATCGGAAGACATTTTCTTTCTAAAGATTACACCAAGTAAGAATGTGATTGCTGAAAAAAACAAACTGACCACTATACCATATATAGCTTGTTTAAATAGAGCCTGTTGTTCAGTAATCATCGGTGCACCTTCCCCATTATTGTTAGATGCCCCTAAAAAAAATAATCCTAAAAAGAAACAAGCAAGCAAATTATTCAATACCACTAAGATTTTATAAAACAATTTTGCTTTTATCATTGCACATTTTTTTTGGTCTTTTTTTCATCAGGTAAAATAGTATCAACTCTGGTAAACGTATATCCGTTAGATGTTTCCGTGACTGTCCATTGACCTTGTACTTCAAAAAGTTTTGTCATAAAAGAATCACCAACCGCTTGATGCAACATGCCCAATGCGTCACCAAGCTTTGTCAATGTTTTAGAAGTCGGGGTCATACCATGCCCGCCTGATTTAACTTCTTTCCCATCCATAAAATTAAAATTGGCATAAACATCTACACCTTTCAAACGCATTGATGGGGATATGCCATCACTTGCAAAATGTGCTTGCATACTAAAAGTACCTAAGGGTGCACTAAACTCATCAGCTTCATCAGGGGATAAGTATAGCATGCTTTCTACGGTTTGCCCCATTTGCTGTAAATATGAAGCCATGCCAGCAGCGTATGCCCCACCTTCGCTATGGCTAACGAACTTAAAAGTTTCACCTTTCTTAAGCCCCTTAACCAAGTCTTTATAATTTTCTTCTGCATACCGTCTACCTGCTGCATACCTATCACCACCAGACATATCACCACCAAACAAGCTTGAGCCATCTACGAAAACATCGCTTTCGTAATTTTGAACTCCCATAAAATTTCTGGAATTACCTAAAAAAGTACTTGAGAAGTACTGCCAATATCCTTGCCCACCGCTATTTGGTGCTCCACCAAAAATATTTAATATTCTATTCCAATAACCATTGACGTAGATTATTCTTTTACCATCAATATCAATTGCATTCGTTGGATTATTTGCAACGTAACAATAAGTAGAAACTTCATGGTATTTGTCTGCCAAAGCATCAATACCGTTAAACCTACCTATTTGATTATCGTACATCCTTGCACCATAATCTGTCCATTCTAAACCTGAACCATCACTGAACTCTTTTGATTGCTCTTCTTTACCGTTGTACTTGATTTTATTTGTGAGAGTATTTGCAGCTTTGGAACTTATCCCTTGCATCACCAAGCCGAACGGATAGTAATGCGTTTCTTCTACCAGCGGTCCTGCAATATGAGTTACCTGTAAGTTATCAAAGAACACGTTAATGTTAGGCGTTTCGTTGCTAACATATACGTAAAGATAACCGTTTTTAGTGATGGGTAAATGCGTTTTTATGTGCTCTTTAAAAACTCCGGGTGCATCTACGGCATCCATACCGCTGCTAGCACTCACTAGTTTAAACTGTTCATCAAATAAAATATAATTTAAGTAGGCCTTGGGGCGGGTGCCATTATAGGCATTGGTTTGCTGTAGTAAAAAAGCGGCCAGGCCTGGTGCATAGCCACTACCCATACTAGTAACACCACCTGCATGTAGCGGATTACTAATTAGCTGCAAGCCACTGGCTAGGCCAGCAAGTATATTGGGTAGGAATACAGCATTGTGGGTGAAGAACACCGACAGCTAAAACCCGAGTCGGAGACTCTACATTTCATTGGCTAGTCCGTAGTCGGCTACGCATACGACTACGGATGGGAGAGTAGTAGTTGGTGAAGAACACCAACTACGGCGAAGAGTAGGATCAAAGTTGCATCACCAGCAGATTACAAATCTGCTTTTATTTGCCCCTCGACATGCCCTGCGGAACATGTCGAAGAGCGGAAGCCACGAATCACGATGATTGGCCTACACTAGTTATAACAATACACCTTGTAAAAACAAATAGGCAAAACTGAAATATATAATCAAGCCCGTAACATCTACCAGCGTGGCCACAAAAGGAGCGGAGGAAACTGCCGGATCGGCCCCAAGGCGTTTCAATAGTATGGGTAGCATACTACCGCTTAATGTACCCCAAAGTACCACCCCCACTAAGCTACAGCCCACTGTAAACCCTATACTTTGCCAATGCTGGCCATAGGTGCCGGGTAGTATTTGGTGCCAAACCGCTACACGCAAAAAGCCAATAATACCTAGTACGGTGCCTAACAATAAACCGCTTACAATTTCGCGGCGTAGCACCCGCCACCAATCCGCCAAGGTAATTTCGCCCATAGCCATGGCTTGTATAATTAGTGTACTTGCTTGGCTGCCGCTATTGCCACCACTACTAATAATAAGTGGCACAAAAAGGGCTAGTACCACCGCTTTGGCTATTTCATCTTCAAAATAACCCATAGCGGTAGCCGTAAGCATTTCACCCAAAAAAAGTACTATAAGCCAGCCCACACGCTTACGAAAAAGTTTTAATAGGTGAATATCTAAATAGGGTTCATCTAGCGCCTCGGTACCACCCATTTTCTGCATATCCTCGCTAAACTCTTCGTTAGCTACCCATAGCATATCATCTATGGTTACTATGCCTAGCAGTACATTATTACTGTCGGTTACGGGTAACGCCACCCTGTTGTTCATTTTAAATACTTGGTTGGCATGTTCTTGGTCGTCCGTAGCATTCAGGGCTACCACACGGCCATCTATTAATTCGCTTACTTTTTTATCGGGTAGGGCTAAAATTACATCACGTATCCGTATATCATCTACCAGTTTTCCTTGTTCGTTTATTACATAAATTACATCTACCGTTTCGCTGTTTTTAGCAAATTTTCGGATGGTGGCAAACACTTCTTCCACAGTATTGTGTTCGTACACGTACACGTAATCGGGCGTCATCAGCCGGCCTACACTATCCTCGGGGTAGCCTAGTAAACTGAGGGTAATTTTCCGCTCATCTGGGTCGAGCAGTTTTATCAAATCACGTATGGTTTCTTTGGAAAGTTCTTCTAAAAAATCGGTTCTATCATCGGCAGGTAGTTCGTTTAGCAGCTCAGCTACGGTGCTACTTGGTAGTTCTTTAATGATATTTTTTTGCTGACTAAGATCTAATATCTTAAAAACGCTGGCTGCCCGGTGTGTAGCCATATTGGCTATTATTTGGGCTTCATAGTCAGGGAACTGGTTCATCAGTTCCGCTACATCGCTAATATTTTGGTGGTTTAAAAACTGGCGAATGGCCATTTTATCGTTACCCGCAATCACTTGCTCAAACTGTTCATCTAGCGGTAATATCACATCTTCTAACTCCATAGCTGCAAAGTACAAAATTGTGGCAGCAAGCTAAGGTGTAGGGTATAAAAAAAGCCACCCGTTTGGGGTGGCTCTATGCAGTAGAGAATAAAAAATTATTCGCCAATTACTTCAAAATCTAACTCGGTACCTTGGCCATTACCAAAATCGATAGTGGCTTTGTAAGCACCTAGTTCTTTTACATCGTCTACGATGCTGATACGGCGACGGTCGATTTCGTAACCTTTTTGGTCGCGGATGGCACGTGCAATTTGCAACGGTGTCACGCTACCAAAAATTTTGCCGCTAGTACCTGTTTTGGCACCTACTTTTACTGGAGATGCTTTCAATACTTCTATTACCTTGTTAATTTCAGCAAGCATTTTTTCTTCTTTCTTGCGTTGTACTTTCAAACGCTCTTCCAGCTGCTTTAAATTACTAGGGCTAGCTTCTACAGCAAAACCTTGTGGAATTAGGAAGTTACGAGCATAACCGTTTTTTACAGTTACTAATTCGTTTTTGCCGCCTAAATTGTCTACATCTTTAATTAAAACTATTTGCATATTGCATGTTTTAGTTCCCGAAGCCCAATCGGTTTTAAAGGATTGTGACTGTCTCTTTCCTGATTAAGAAAGATTAGGGATGGTTACTAAATGATTCTATTTCAATAAATCTGTTACGAACGGTAACAAAGCCATTTGACGAGCTTTTTTTACTGCATCGCTTACTTTACGCTGAAACTTTAAGGAGTTTCCGGTAAGGCGGCGAGGGAATAATTTACCTTGATCGTTTACAAATTTTTTCAAAAACTCTATGTCTTTATAATCTACATAGCGTATACCGTATTTCTTAAAGCGGCAAAATTTCTTTTTTGGCTTATCGTTCTTAATAGCGGTAAGATACTTTATTTCGTTTGCTTTTGCCATGGTATTAAGCCTCCACTTTTTCGGTTCCAGTACTTACGCCACTTCTCTTTTTAGTGTTGTACTCAACGGCGTATTTGTCGAGTTTCGTCATCATATGACGCATCACTTTTTCGTCACGCAAAAGCTGAATTTTCAACTTTTCGTTTAATTCGCTAGGCGCCTCATATTCAAACACCCAGTAAATACCGGTAGTTTTTTTCTGAATTTGGTACGCCAATGATTTTAGACCCCAGGGATTGCTGTGCACGGCTTTTCCACCATTTTCTATAACGAAATCGGTGTACTTTTTCTGAGCAGCCTTAAATTCGTCCTCAGAAAGCACAGGGGTAAAAATCACCATTAGTTCATAATTGTTCATTTCCCTGATTTTTTGTAATAAATTAATAATTTGGGCTGCAAAAGTAGGGTTTTTCCACCATTCCGCCTACAATTACACATATTAATACCCCGAGCCCCGTGCTTTTTAAGCTTTGGCGGTGCTATTATATTATCCCCACTTGTAAGCATAGCCTAATTTTCAGTTATTTTCACCCTTTCAGAAACAGTTTGTGGAATGGCAAAAGCAGTAGTAAGGCAAATAGACCTGACGGTAGATTCTGGCGTGCAGGGGCAGTATAAAAATTGGTTTTTAGACTATGCATCGTACGTGATATTGGAACGAGCAGTACCGGCCGTGGAAGACGGACTAAAACCCGTACAACGAAGAATACTACACTCCATGAAGGAGATGGACGATGGTAGATTTAATAAAGTAGCCAATATTATAGGGCAAAGCATGCAATACCACCCCCATGGCGATGCGAGTATTGGCGATGCTTTGGTAAATATGGGCCAGAAAGATTTGCTGATAGATACCCAAGGAAACTGGGGCGATGTACGTACCGGCGATGATGCAGCAGCATCCCGCTACATAGAAGCCCGTTTAAGTAAACTAGCGTTAGAAATAGCTTTTAATGCAAAAACTACACAATGGCAACTGAGTTACGATGGCAGAAAACAAGAGCCAGTAACCCTGCCCATGAAGTTTCCTTTGCTGCTAGCGCAAGGTGCGGAAGGGATAGCGGTGGGATTATCTACCAAAATATTGCCACACAATTTTATTGAATTGTGCGAAGCCAGCATAGCCTGTTTAAAAGGGAAGAAATTTAGTTTACTACCCGATTTTTTGACGGGTGGTATGATGGATGCTACCAATTATAACGACGGAAAGCGAGGTGGCAGAATACGTGTAAGAGCCATTATAGAAGAGCAGGATAAAAAAACATTGCTTATTAAAAGTGTGCCCTTTGGGGTTACTACTAGTGCCCTGTGCGAAAGTATTACCAAGGCAAACGACCAAGGCAAAATTAAAATAAGAAAAGTAAGTGATGTTACGGCCAAAGATGTAGAAATACAAGTGGATTTGGCCCCGGGAATTTCGCCAGATATTACCATAGATGCCCTGTATGCATTTACCGATTGTGAGGTAAGCATAGCACCCAACACCTGTGTAATTATGAACGAAAAACCCGTGTTTTTGGGTGTGAGCGAACTGCTACAAATGAACACGGCACACACCAAAAGCCTACTGGAAAAGGAGCTACAAATAAAACTGGCAGAGCTACAGGAAAAATGGCATTACACCAGTTTAGAAAAAATATTTTTTGAGGAAAAGATTTACAAGGAGCTAGAAAAGAAACACGAAACCTGGGAGAAGGTACTGCAAGCCATAGAAAAGGCCTTTGTACCTTTTGAAAAAACCTTACGCAGAGCCATAACTAGGGAAGATGTTTTAAAACTTACCGAAAAACCGGTGCGTAGAATTTATAAGCTAGATATAGATGAGCTAATACAGCAAATAAGAGGTTTGGAGGCGGATATTGCCCAAGTACAGTACGATTTAGAGCATTTAACCGCCTATGCGGTGCAGTACTTTGAAAACTTGCTGAAAAAATTTGGTAAGGGTAGAGAACGTAAAACGGAGATAAAACCTTTTGATGTAATAACCGCCAAACAAGTGGCCATAGCCAACACCAAAATTTATATGAATGCGGCGGAAGGTTTTATAGGTACCAGTTTGAAAAAGGATGAATATATATGCGACTGTAGCGATTTGGACGACATCATAGTATTTACCAAGCGGGGAATGATGAAGGTGATAAAAGTAGCCGAGAAAACTTTTGTAGGGAAGGACATTATTCATGCGGCAGTTTTTCAAAAAAGTGATGAACGCACTACCTATAATATGATATATGTAGATGCCGCCAGCGGAACCAGCTACGCCAAACGATTTAACGTAACCGGAATTACCCGAGATAAGGAATACGATTTAACTAAAGGTGCCGATAAAAGTAGGGTGCACTATTTTACTGCAAACCCCAACGGCGAAGCAGAAAGTGTGAAAATTTTACTCAGCCCTAACTGCAGTGCCAAGAAAAAAGAGCTTGATTTTTATTTTGAGGAGCTAGATATTAAAGGCCGCAGCAGCATGGGGAATCAAGTAACGAAATTCCCGATAAAGACGGTAAAGCTGAAAGATAAAGGTCGTAGTACGTTAAGCGGACGGAAGCTTTGGTTTGATGATGTTTATGGCCGATTGAACACCGAAGAAAAAGGAATGTACTTGGGAAGTTTTGAGGAAGAAAGCATAGTAGTAATGTACCAAGATGGTAGCTATGAGCTTACTAATACTGAACTTACCCAAAGGTTTGATGCAGAAAAAATAGTATTGATAGAACAGTTTTTGCCCGATAAAATTTTTACTGCGGTGTACTTAGATGCCGAAAAAAATCAATACAACATCAAGCGATTTAAAATAGAAACTACTACGTTAAATACCAAGTTTAGCTTTATAAAAGAAGGGGCCAACAACCGCCTAGAAACGGTGAGTACACAGGCAAATCCTACATTGCTATTACACACGGGTAAAGGAGCTAGTAGCCAAACACAGCGTTTTGCCGTGGCCGATTTTATAGATGTAATGGGCTGGAAAGCCATTGGCAATAAATTAGCCGATGTGGTGAAACATATAGATTTTGAATGGGAACAAAAAAAGAACGATGAAAACAATGTACAACAAGCACTTTTTTAGCGTAGTAATTACGGGCATGGCCTTGCTGATGCTTACTGCCAGCAGCTGTGTAGTGAGTAAGCAAAAATATTTGGACTCACAAATAGCCCTACGCACCTTGAAGAACGATAGTGCCCGTATGGCCAATGAATATGCCTTGCTTACAAAAAAATCGGCCGCATTGCAAGCCGATATTAGTTTGCTAGAAGAGCGAAAAAAACAGCTAAATGCCGATTTGGAAAAGGCAAGTACCGATGCCCAGCAAAAAGGTAATGCTTTGCAAAAAAGCCAAAGCCAAATAGCGGAGCAGCAAAAAAAGTTAGCCCAATTACAAGCTTTGCTCGATGCTCAAAAGGCCGCTGTCAACGATTTGAAAAATAAGATGAGCAGTGCCTTAAAAGGATTTAGTGCAAGCGATTTAACAGTTACCCAAAAGAAAGGGAAAGTATATGTGAGTTTGAGCGAAAACTTATTGTTTCCTTCTGGTTCGGCGGATGTGAATGAGAATGGTAAAAAAGCCCTATTAAAATTGGCTGAAGTACTGAATGCCAACCCTGAAATTACGGTTAATATTGAAGGCCATACCGATAGTATACCTATGCGGGGTGCTAAATTTGTAGATAATTGGGGTTTGAGCGTGGGCCGTGCCACTAGTATAGTGCGTATTTTGGTAAACGAGTACAAGGTAGATGCTACAAGGGTAGTAGCTAGTGGCCATAGCGAGTACGACCCCAAGGATTCCAATAACACCGCCGAAGGCCGTGCCCGAAACCGTAGAACCGAAATTATTTTGAGTCCTAAATTAGATGAGCTTTATAAAATATTATCGAATGAGTAAATATGTTATATTGTTGTTGGCTTTTGTACTAACCAACGCTGCAGTACAAGCACAGCTTTTGCCATTATCGCAAAGTAAAGATACCGTGCCGCCCTACCAGCAGGAGCCCGTATACATAATGCCCACATTTACCCCTAATGGAGATGGCTATAACGATGTTTGGAAACCCATTTACCATACCATTATTGATAGCGTAAAAGTACTAGTGGTAGATAAGTTAGGCGATACTAGTTTTTACAGTACGAAAGTGGATTTTTCTTGGAATGGAAGCAATGCCGAAGGGCGCTGGTACATGAATGCTTTTTACACCTACACTTTTCGATTTAAGGTGAATAACGAGTGGTACGAAAAACGTGGCACTGTAAAATTGCTTAGATAGGATCTACATCTACCACCACTCGAACCGATGCGTAACCAGGGGTTTGTACTAACTGTGTTTCCAAGATTTTCAAGTAGTTTTTACACCAAGTAACCAACGATTGTTTTTTGGGTAATTTTAATAATACATCAAACTGGTAAAGGTTCCTGATTTTGGCAATAGGCGGTTCGGAGGGGCCCAAGGTGTAATCCGGCAGACTTTTCTTAAATTCCTTAGCTATATATGTGGCAGCTGCTTGTGCTATTTGCTGGTTTTTGTGTAAGCAACGCACCTGAATTATTTTAGTAAACGGTGGATATTTAAAGGCACTACGTAACTCGATTTCTTGGTTATAAAAGTTTACAAAATCATGGGCTTGTAGCAACGCTAAAATTGGATGATTGGTTTTACTTACTTGCACTATTACCAAGCCATCACCATCGGCCCTTCCTGCACGGCCACTTACTTGTTCCATCAGCTGAAAAGCTCGTTCATTTACCCTAAAATCGCTGAAATTAAGCAGGGCGTCGGCATCTACAATTCCTACTAAATTTACATTCTTGAAGTGTAAACCTTTTACTACCATTTGTGTGCCTACTAGTACTTGGTATTTTTGGTTTTCAAATTGGGTAATAAGTTCGCTATGCTGGTGTTTGCCCTTTACCGTATCTATATCCATACGGGCTACTTTTATGCCGTTAAACGCATCCAAAACAGTTTCTTCTATTTTTTCTGTACCAAAATTTCTGTGTACAAATTGATTACCACCACAAGCATCGCAGGATTTTTTTACGGGGTACTGTGTGCCGCAATAGTGGCAGCTTAAGCAGTGCTTTTGTTTGTGGTAAGTAAGGCTTACATCGCAGTATTGGCATTGGGGTATTTCGCCACAACTAACGCATACTTGCATGGGGTTATAACCTCGCCTGTTTTGAAATAAAATTACCTGCTTGTGCATACTAAAACTAGCTTCCATCAGCTGTTTTAGTCGGGGTGTTAAAATGGTTTTTTCACCCAGTAGATGGTGTTCCTTGGCATCTACAATTTCTATAGTGGGTAAGGGTACATTATTGTACCGTTCCGTTAAACTTACCAGCTCATATTGCTGCTGCAGGGCCGCATAATAACTTTCTAGGCTTGGTGTGGCACTACCTAATACAATGGGTATTTGCCATGTTTTGGCGGTATATAAAGCTACATCCCTGGCATGATAGCGTGGAGCGGGTTCATGTTGTTTATAGCTGGCATCATGCTCTTCATCCACAATAATAATTCCCAAATTATTAAACGGTAAAAACACACTACTACGGGTGCCTACTATTACGGCTATTTCGCCGTTGTTTACTTTATTCCAAATTTCTACACGTTCATTAGCATTGTATTTGTGGTGGTATACATGCATAGTAGCACCTAAGTACTGCTGTAGTAATTGTATAGTTTGGGTAGTTAAAGCTACCTCTGGCAATAGTAATAAAGCTTGTTTTTGTTGGTTCAAAATTTCCTGTAAAAGCTTTATATATACCAATGTTTTACCACTAGCAGTAACGCCATGTAAAAGGATAGGTTTTTGGGCAAATAGTTTTTCAAAAACTTGTTGGTAAGCTTGTTGCTGTACCTCGGTAAGTACTACTGTCCGTGGCACCGCTTGCCGCTGAAATTTTAGTCGAGATATTGGAACCGTTTGCACAGAAAATATATTTTTCTCTACCAAGGCCCGAACAATGGCAGTACTGGCGTTTGCTTTTTTTACTAGTATATTTTCTGTAACGGCATCTTCCGTTTGTGCCAATTGTAAATACATAAGCACTAGGGCAAATTGCTTGGGAGCTTTTTTCTCTAAATCGCCATTTAATAAATTTTCTAGAGCGGTTTCATCATCTTGGTATTGGCTGGTTAGTTCTATTACATTCTCCGTTTTTTCTTTGTACTTCACCGCTAAATCTTCGGTGGTATAAATAATTTGCTGGGCTAGTAACGATTTAATTATCCCAAATACCGATTGTTTTTTTACTATTTTTTGTGCGTCCTTAATGCTAAGGTTTTGGTTATTGGCCAATGCTTCTGCTAATTGAAATTCTGGTTCATTTAATTCAGAAAAATCATTGTCGTTATCTGGATTAAAAAATAACTGTGTTTCACTCGTTAGTTTCAAATTGGCGGGTAGGGCGGCCAGCATTATTTCGCCTGGTGTACAGCAGTAATATTCGGCCATCCACTGCCATAATTGCAAATGCCGTTCATGTACCACAGGTTCTGTATCAATAACTTGAAGGATACTTTTGGGCGAAAACTGTGGCGGATTTTGGTGTAACTGTTGAACAATGCCTGCATACTTTTTCTTTTTTAATTCTACCTCTACCCGGCAGCCGATGGTAAGTAACGGCAAAAAATGTTCGGGAACATGCCATGTATAGGTTTGTGGCAGGTACAGGGGTATTACTACATCGGCATACCACTCATTTACTACTGCTAAAAAACCATTCATGGTACAAAGTAAATGGTAAATAAATACCCACTATTTTTTTACACCGTATTTCCGTAAACCAGCTTCCATTTTTTCATATACCAAGGCCTTTAGCATCGGTACATCGTTCATGGTTAATCCTGCTACGGGTATCGTTTCTAAAAATATCACCCTGTTTTTGCCAGGAGTAAAAGCTACTAAACTGCTGTAGTGTAGTCGCTTTTCTGCATCTATTAATAAAAGAGGTTTTATAGGTGTTTGCGATTCTATGGCTATTCTAAAAGCACCATCGTAAAAGGCTCGCAAGGGTTGATCGCTTTCATTAAAAGTACCTTCAGGAAAAAGAAAAATCGAAAGTCCTTTTTGCACACTTTCTTGCAAGGCTTTGGCACTTTTGGCCCTACGTTCCGGGCTGCTTCTATCTACACATACCACCGCCCTTTTGTAAATAGTACCAAAAATAGGGTAGCGTATCATTTCGTATTTACCTAAAACACGTACGGGTTGGGTAATGGCCAATACTATGGGTGGAATATCCATATAGCTGCTATGGTTGGCCACAAAAACATATTGTTGGCTAGCATCGTGCGGATATTCAAATATATTCTCATGCCTTATGCCTATAAAAGCATACCAAGTACGTGCCCATAAGGTACAAACACGAAGGATTAAATTATTGGTTTTTTCGGTGTTGGGGAGCACTATAATGATTACTACTACTGCTAAAAATGCAATGAGCATGCAAGCAACAAATAGAGTGATAACGTAGATGCTATATAATAATTGGAGGAATTTTTTAAACCAAATCATGGGCTGCTAAAATATGCTTATTCGCACTTGGTTTTCCAATGCTTTTAGGCTTATGGGTAATTTGCTATCGCTACTCATAAAACCAAATAAGGAAGCGAAATTTCCGCCATTTACTGCTAGCTCCAAATAGTTGGCACTATTAAAAAAAGCTACGGCTTGGGCGGCACCTACATCGGCATAATGTTTACTAATGGTGGTAATACTTGCACCACGTAGGGCTATTTCGAAAGGGCGACCCTGAACCGCATCGTTAAACTGCTTTTCGGTAATGTTTACAATTACATTTTGGTATTCGTCTATCGATACTATTTGTGCGGTAATAGCATTGGCACTCACCAAGGGTTGTGGCCAAATTCTATTATCAAATTCTATGGTTTCATCGCTGTGTATGGGTTGGCTTTTTCTATACAAATTGGTAAGCATACCCGCTATATGTGTAACACAGCCCATAATAGTGTGGCCTTGTTCGCCACCAATTTTAAACAAGGCAATATGTGTGGTATCTACATCGCAAATACCGGGTAGTAAGCCATTGTTAGGGCAAATAACATATTGGGTACCTACTTTAGCAAAAACAAATTCACGGGTAGGTTTTTCAAACACATTAATGAGTACCAAATGCACCGTCGCCTCCGGAAAATGAGGGAGAATATTTTTTAATACGTAGCCGGTGTGTAAAAACCGCTGCATGTTAAATTGATGACCTACATCTACCAAGGTTACATTGTTGGTTACTTGGTATAACAATCCTTTTATAGCCGGAACTACAAAACTTTTCAAACCAAAATCGGTACTTAGGGTAATAAAAGGCATGTGGCGAAGTAAGTAGCTATTTAATTAACTCTCCGTTTTTAAAGAAAAATTTATAGGTAAGTTTATCGGCCAAGCTAGGAAATAATTTATTCAACCATACTGCTTGATGCCCTTGCGAAGTTAACACTAGCGTACGTTTTCTTTTTTCAATGGCTTTTAAAATATAATCGGCACAGGTTTCGCTGCTCATCATGGCTTTTTCGTTCATCGGACTTTCGCCTTGAGGTTTCGCCTCTTTGTTAAGAGCCACATTTCTAATATTAGATGCCGTAAAGCCAGGAGCTACCCACAATACATTTACACCAGTATGCAAAAGTTCTGTGCGTAAGGCTTCTAGCCAGCCATTTACGGCATGTTTTGAGGCACTGTAACCGCTACGGCCCGGCAGGCCACGAAAGCCAGCGATGGATGTAATACCCACAATGGTACCTTTTTGAGCCAATATTGATGGCAAAGCAAAACGGGTACAGTATACAGTACCCCAAAAGTTAATATCCATCACTTGGCGTAGGGTATCAAAGCTTACCTCGGTAACCAAGCTTCGCATGCTTACACCAGCGTTGTTAACAAGTATATCTATTCGTCCGTAGGTTTTTAGCACCAGTTCTATAAACTGTTTACAGTCGGCTTCCTTGCTCACGTCGGCAGTATGTGTAAGCAATGGCTTTCCGGGATTTTGGGTTTTCAGGCTGTATAATTTATCGTAGTTTCTACCACAAGTAGCCACGGTGGCTTGTAGCGATAGCAGTTGTTCTACCAAGGCTTTGCCTATACCGTCGCTTCCGCCCGTTACCACCACCACTTTGTTTGCAAAATTCATGAACCGTAAATTTGTACAAATGTAAATAATAGAACTAGGTGGGTGATTATTAAACACGCTATTCATGAAAAAAAAAGTAGTAATAATGTTTGGTACTTTAAAGTAAACGCTTATTTTTGCACTCCCAAAACGAAAAAACCTCTTGGGTTTCTAGTTAAAACGGGATGATTTCGTAGCTCAGTTGGTAGAGCAATACACTTTTAATGTATGGGCCCTGGGTTCGAGTCCCAGCGGAATCACAAGCCTCCTTTAACAGGGAGGTTTTTTTATTTTTGGCGAAGAAATTTGGGCTGCTCAGTTGGTAGAGCATCCCGATTTTTAATCGGGAGGGCCCTGGGTTCGAGTCCCAGCGGAATCACAAAGCGGCTAATCAGCCGCTTTTTTTGTGTGTTTTAGTTTCTACGCATCGTCATCATTTTTACTCAAAAAGAAATTTATTCGGTTTTTTGTACATGGATGCTTCCAAGTTCTAAGTTTTATTTTTCCTAACTTTATACTATGCAAGTAGAAGTAGATATAGCCTTTGAACAATTAGTACAGCTAGCAAAAAAGCTACCCACGGCTCAATGGACCCAATTGAAAAAAGCAGTAGATACTGTTGAACAAGCTTTAGTAGAACGTAAGGAGCTTGAAATGTTTTTACTAGGTGCACCTACTTTTTCTAAAAAACAGTTAGAGGCAATAAATAAAGCACGACAGGAAATTAACCAATGGAGAACAAAATGATTTTGGTGGATACGTCCATACTTATTGAATTGTTTCGCAAAAGCAACAAACAAAATGCTACCCTAATTCAACTAATTCGACTAGGTTACTCGTTTTGCATATCAGCAGTTACTGAGTATGAAATTTATATTGGCACAACATTGAAACAGATAGATTTTTGGAACCAGTTTTTGAATAAAATACCAGTTCTTCCGTTCGATAAAAATGCGGCTAAAATTGCTGTAGAGATTAATAAAGAGCTAAAAAGAAAACGCAAACTTATAGATACAGCTGATTTGTTTATTGCAGCTACCGATTTGTCTCAAAATCTACCAATTGCCACTTTAAATAGAAAGCATTTCGAGAATATTGATAGCTTACTATTGATAGAGCAAGCTTAGAATATTTACGGTAGAAATCTTTGATGACGTTGTTATCAATTCAATTTTTGTGTTGAATTGACGATCACCACATCCCTGCCACAAAAAAAGAAAAATACTTTTAGTAGCTTTTGTTATTGCTGAAACTATTTTAGTGTCTGACTCCTTTTACCTTCCCCAAATCCATCCAATCATTTTCTGGGCATTGGCATCGTTGTCAAACGTTTGCCCTAACACGGTTTTACGTTGAGCTAAATGCAATTCCGTAAAATATTCATTGTACAATCCTGCAATGGCTTGTGTAAACTCTTCCGCTGAATTTGCCACCGTGCAAGCCTCTGCAAATGGAGTACCGTGAAGCATGGTACTATTGGCCACCAAAAATTTACCGCTGTACAACGCATGGAGTAGTTTCAGCTTCATACCGCCCGTATTAAAAGCTGGTAACACATTTATTTGTGCCTTAGCTATCATATCGTTCAGTTCCAAATCGGCGGGATTGGCAACTAAACAAGTGTGAGCATCTTTATGAGCAATTTGCTCCAATTTTGCTGATGGATTTTTACCCGCTATCACCAACGGTAATTTCAAGGGTTGAAATACTTTTTCTATCAGCCAAATAGCCGCTTTTTCATTGGCTTCTATACTTAAATCGGCGTGGTACAAGCAAAAACCTCCTAAGCCTAGTTCGGTTTTGCAAGGCCAATCGGGTAAAAAAAGTGGTAATACATCTACATCGGGTGCACCCAAGTTTTGGCGATAAAATTGCACATCGTTGTCCGTCACCGCCCAAAATGCAGTGGCTTTTTTGGCTATGCTAGCTTCGTAATATTTCAGCTTTACAAATTCCTGCAAAAAATAGGCTTTTTTGCCCCAATGGGTAGAAGTACTGTATAAGCCTTTGTAGTACTCTTGTTCCACATTATGCAGCCGAACATAGGTTCTCCGCTTTTTGAATCGTTCATCGTTTAATAAATAGGTACAATGAACGCCCTCCATAAAAATGGGATAGTCGTTTTTTAATAGGTTGTTCAGCAGGGCCTCGTTTTTTCGGCTGTTCACTATATAGGGTAGGGTGCTAAGGGCCGCTGTAGCATCGGTGTTTCTTGGGTAATAAAACACCTCCTCACAAAATTGGGAAAGTATGGGCTGCCGTCCCCGGCCATATTCAAAGCAATGTAGAAAAATTTTTACACCAGCATTATGCAAAGCTTTCAGCTTGTAAAAAGCATCAATAGCCCCACCATAATCGGCGGGGTAAGCCACGTTGAAATGTAAAATATGTAAGTACTTTTCCCCGTGTGTCATAAACCTATGCTAACCAGTTTGTATACATTGTTATTAATTTTTCTTCCTCATATTGCCAGCTCAACTGTTTAGCCGCTTGTAGGCAATTATTTTGCAGTGTAGTATACAAAACACTATCATTCAATAGTTTGTTCACCGCATGGGCTATGGTTTCGGGTTGGGTATCTGGTATTAGCAGGGCTACTTGGTGTTGCTTATTAATGGCCTCGTATTCTGGGTAAGCCACACAAATTTGTGGCACACCACACATTATATAATCGAAAAAACGGTTGGCAAGCGAATGTATTTGGTTCAATCCTAGGTTTTCAAACAAGGTAAGTCCTATAGTAGCATTGGGTGTAATGGCTTTTAATTGGGCGGGTAAAACCATCCCTCTCAGTTCAATTTTGCTATTTAACTCGTGTTTATTAATTAACTCCTTCAATTGTGGCATAAAATTGCCATCGCCACATACCACTAACGGAACGGAGATGTGCTGCATGGCCGGCACCAAGGTTTCAAAACTTCGGCCGTGGTTCACCGCTCCTTGGTACAGTAAAAATGGAGATTTTGCTGTGTTTTTTTGTGGATACTCAGCAAAAACTGGTCGGTTTTCTACAATGCCGTATTGCACACCATAGGTTTTTTTAAAATACTGTTGTAAAAACAAGTTTACGGTATAACCATATGTAAAGGCCGGAACAAAAGTTTTTTCTACCCAGCGCCAAAATGCATGCACTCTGGGGCGGGTAACTACCTCCTTCATTTCTATAAACAGCTCATGTGCATCGTACACAGGTAGCGTTTTTTTGAACTTACACGCCAGCCAAACAGGAATAATAGTATCTAAATCTATGGCACAAATGGCGGATATACGCCGCTGCGTTAGTAGCCAAAAAGCCAGTTTTACATTAAATTCTAGGTAAAATAAGGGTCCTTTTTTAAAGCGTACGGGTAACCGATGCTGCTGAAACGGTTGTTTTACCAGCGGAGGCGACTGCCTATTGCTCGACCCCACCAACACGGCTTCAAAACCAGCCCGCTGTAAACTGCCAGCTATTTTCTGCATTCGCTGGTCGAACACTAAATGATTG